>QILH01000044.1 GCA_003233255.1 Gammaproteobacteria bacterium
AAAGACACAATCAAGCGAAATCCGCAATTATTCGTAAGTAACTGCGGAAAGTACGTACATCACACAAGTTTTACTGGCCCACTAAGCGTTGAATTCGCACCTGATTAAAAATGTCGCCGAATTTTTTATTGGAGAAATCGCGAGCGCAAAGTTGAAATTATGAACTCGGCGGATTATTTGATCTGGATCAATAAGGTGGTTATTAATCTCGTTTATAAATAGGTGATCAAAATGTTGCAGGAGACTACGATGGGAGAAATATGTCCCGAAGTAAAACTACCCGAAAAGCTCGATGACTCCTATTTCGAAAAGTGCAGGTCTGAATAGCGAACATTCACGGTTTTAACAAAATGTGCTGAGATTGATTAATGTGAGCCCAAGATGGTCAACCATGACTTGATCGATGGTCCCCAAGTTTCCAAGTAACATTCGAGTTACCTTTAAGTTAAAGTGACAGCCAACAACTCGACTTCTATCTAACGGTTTGCCAATGTCGATGCAAGAAGCTTACTTCGAAACACTGATGAATGCCGCCGTAGACCCCATCATCGTCATTGACCAAAACGGTCGAATCGAGATCTTCAACAAGGCGGCAGAAGAGGTATTTGGGTATGCCGCGTCCGAGATTCTTGGCGAAAACGTCAGCAGGTTGATGCCCGAGCCGGATCGCAGCGCACACGATCAGTATTTAATTAATTATCACACAAGCAGAAACCCCAGGATTATCGGTGTTGGTCGGGAAGTTGTTGGTTTACATAAAAACGGCATGAAGTTCCCTGCACTCATGTCGGTTGGCGAGGTTGCAGGAGAAACCCCACGGTTCATTGGAATAATGCGAGACTTGAGCGAGCATCAACGCCTGGAACGTGAAGTAAGAGAAATGCAATCGGAACTCGCACATGCAACTCGCCTCAGTGAGCTTGGCGAAATGACCGCGGGTATCGCGCATGAAGTTAATCAACCGTTAACGGCGATTTCCACCTACGCAAATGCCTGTCATCGCATGTTGACGAACGAGCAATTTGACGCAACGGAGCTTTTAAATACGCTTCATTTGATTACTGACCAGGCACAAAGAGCAGGCGAAGTCGTGCGGCGGCTGCGCGCTTTTACAAAGAAACGATCAAGTCAGAGACAATTGCTGGAGATCAATACGATCATCGACACTACCAACCGACTGGTTGAAGCCGATATTCGAGCGCGCAATTTTAATTTACGAAAAAAATTGACCCCGGCACTACCCAGGGTATTTGTAGATAATATTCAGATACAACAAGTCGTTCTTAATCTAATTCGCAACGCAATGGATGCGATGGAAAGCGCCCCGGCGAGGGAAAACGTCGTCACCATTGAATCGAATTTAGACGACGACAATTGCGTCCGGGTGTCTGTCTCGGATCAAGGAACAGGACTGACGGAAGACATCGCGGAGAAGATATTTGATTCCTTTTTTACAACCAAGGCCACCGGCACCGGGTTAGGCCTATCCATAAGCCGGTCAATCATTACAGCGCATGGAGGTATTTTAAACTATTCGCACAACCAGGAGGACGGCGTAACCTTTTATTTCACCCTCCCTGTCACAATAGAGAATAAAAATGAAGATAGTTAAACCAACAGTCTTCATTGTGGATGATGATGAGGCCGTGCGAGGTGCATTGCGATTGCTGATGAAATCGGTAGGGCACGAAGCCAAAACCTTTGACTCGGGTAACAAGTTTTTAGCTACTTGTAGCTCTGGTGTATCGGGTTGCCTGATCCTCGATATCAGAATGCCAGGGATGAGTGGTCTTGAACTCCAGAAGAATTTGCAGCAGCGTGGCGTCAACATCCCGATAATATTTATAACCGGTCATGGCGATGTTCCAATGGCTGTCCAGGCCATGAAGCGCGGCGCGATGGAGTTTCTTCAAAAACCATTTAGAGAGCAAGATCTTGTGGACCTGGTTAACCAGGCTTTGGAGAAGAACGAACAATCACATGAGCTTGCGCTACAACGCATGGAGATCGAACCTCGAATTGCAAAATTGACAGCGCGAGAACGTCAAATCATGGACATGATTGTTCAAGGTAAAGCAAACAAAGTCATTGCCATCGAATTGGGCGTGAGCCAACGAACAGTCGAAACGCATCGCACACGTATAATGCGAAAAATGCAGGCGAAATCGCTCGCGCAACTTGTTCAGATGGCCGTGCGCGTACAAGATTAGCAAGTGGCATCAGGGGCATTAATCACTATCAAGGTATTATCAAGGGGTCACCAACGACCGATCGTTTTCGGCCCCATCTGTATAATCTGGACGAACATTGGAGCTCGGATACCGTTATAATTTCGACAGACTACAAACAGGAGGGAGGTAATAACATGTTGAAACATTATATTTCGCGGTTTTCATTGATAGCAGCAACCTTATTGGGACTGGTATTAGTTACCCCGGCTTTAGCAGTCGAGATGACTTTTTATGGAAACCAGCATTTTAAGTTCGTGTCCGATGAAGGCAAGGTCATCCTTATCAACCCCTGGGTCAAGGGAAACAAGGATGCCACAATGACTCTCGGTTCTTATAAAAAAGGTGACGTCGACCTTATTCTAACCACAGCGGGGCATGGTGACGATCAGGGCAACGCTGTCGAAATCGCTGCCAAGACCGGAGCCAGAATTTTCACGGTTGCCGAATTAGGCCTGTGGATGATGAGCGAAATCGAAAAATATGGGGGATCCAGCAGTCAGATCTATATCGGTGCCATCGGCGGTCGCGATAAAGTAGGAAATGTTCAGGTGCAATTAATTCAGGCCGCCCACGGCAGCGGTATCAGCACTGGAGACCTGGATCATCCCGCACGTTATTACGGCGGGCCTGCGTCCGGCTCAGTGATTACCTTTGAGAATGGCCTCGTGGTTTTGATGGCTGGCAGCTCAGGGCTTTCAATGGAGTTTCAGCTTTTTGGCATGCGCTTTCAGCCACATGTGGCTCTGCTGCCAATCGCCGGGCGTTTCATGATGCATCCCGATGACGCAGCCTTCGCAGCCAAGCTATTAATGACCGATAACCCTAATCTCAAGACAGTGATTCCACAGCATTTTCGCGTTAAAGGGCGCCCACCCTGGATGGGTACGCCGGCTGAGTTCGAGGCAGAGGTTAAGAAACTGGGTCTTGACGTCAACGTGTTAATCCCGGAAATTGGTAAAGCCTATACTCTTTCCAAGTAGGGAGAAGTAGAGATTTTATATCATTCCGCGAATTCAACTCATGGAAAGAAGGGTCTAGCCTTTAGCCTAATCCCGGGGCACGGGGTAAATCACACCCGATTCGGAAACTATCGACACCTCTCTGGCTAAAAACTAGACCCCCGCCCGTGGGTTATTTTGCATTTGTTGGTTAACTTGACAGTACCAATACAATAACAAACAGAATTAATTCAGGGTTTCACTGGTCATACTATTTTTAAATCTGGATGGAAAATGAAAATATATATATCTAGCCTTTTTCAAGGTATTTTAATCGCTTTCATCTTTGGTATTGCCAATCTGGCCAATGCCAATTCCAATGCCAGCGACGAACTTTCACAAATTCACGAAAGAATCAAAAGCAAATTCGTAACGCTGAAGCACATCAATGCCTCAGAACTGGAACAAATGCCAAGAGAAGACATCCTGGTTTTCGATGTTCGTGAGAAAAGTGAATTTAATGTCAGTCGTATCGAGGGCGCAATTCAGGTTTCACCCGATATCTCGGCGCGAAAATTTATCAGAGATTACGGTGAAAAAGTAAAAGGTAAAACACTGGTGTTTTATTGTTCGGTTGGCCGACGATCATCTGAACTCGCTAACCTGGTTCAAAGTAATCTGGTCAGCTCAGTCGAAGTACCGATTTTCAATCTTCAAGGAGGAATCTTTAATTGGCACAATGAAAGTCGAAGCCTGGTCAATGGTGCCGGCGAAACCGACTATATCCATCCTTATACCCGTTACTGGGGAAAACTAATAAATCGACGGGAAATGATACGGTTTAAACCGGAGTAGTGTTTTAGGTGTTACCTGGCAATCCATCCTTGCGAAATGGTATCATCAGAATCCTGTCAATTCGTTTGTCTTTTTCTTCACGCATGATCAACCCTGTCGCCATGATTTTGTCCAGAGACCGATTCTGCTCGTGCTGTGTTCATCTCCCATCGCTTATTTAAGAAAATTCAACTTGAATGTTAAACCACCAGAATGTAAATTTTCGGTAATCTTGGGGTGGGGATGGTTCATTACATTAGCACCTCCAAATGATAAAACTATGATTTCATAATGATTTTTCCCACCAACGATTTGAATTATCTCTGTCAAGCGTATAGTTCAAACGAGTTGCGTAGCATTCCATTATGTAGATGACAGGCTCTTCATAGGAGTGTGTGGATTGGATTGCCTTAATGATAGAATCGAGTGTTCCCTGGTCGAATGGAATTGAGAATGTTAGAACCTTTACTGCTTCACTAGTTGGTTCTCGATGGCTCATAATGGAACCTTCAAGCCCGCGAAAGCGTTGCCGCCCCGTGGCAGACCAAAATGCAACCTGATCATAGAGCCCATAATCCAGCATAGATACGTTCAAAATTGCTTGATATACGGTTGTGTGGTCATGGGGTCCCAGTT
>QILH01000328.1 GCA_003233255.1 Gammaproteobacteria bacterium
AGTTAAGCCTTAAATGTAACAAATGCCGTCTTTCCCGCGAAGGCGGGAAGATCCTGCCCCACAAAGAAATAAATTAAGGGTATCCAGAAAGTGACAATCAACAGCCTATTTATCTAGATTCCCGCCTCCGCGGGAAAAGTGCCCCGCGGGTATGACGGTTGTGGCTAAGTTAGCGATATATAAAAAAATTTGGCTTAACTTAGTGCCATTCGGGTCAACGACGTATTTTTCCTTCGGAGTTGAATCTGTGGCCCAATAAATTAATGGGAAAAATACGTCTCTGACCCCATTTATTTCGAATATAATACGCAAAAATTCAGGAATACACCTGTTCAGTCACAAGCATTTTGAGGTATGTATGTTTAGTAAAAATATGAATATCGCCGATTTTGATCCCGATCTTTGGTCCGCCATTACGAAAGAAAATGAACGTCAGGAGCAGCATATTGAACTAATTGCTTCTGAGAATTATGCCAGTCCGCGGGTGATGGAGGCACAGGGTTCATCAATGACCAATAAGTATGCTGAAGGCTATCCGGGCAAACGCTATTATGGTGGGTGTGAGCATGTCGATGTCGCCGAGCAACTGGCGATCGATCGGGTTAAACAATTATTTAACGCCGATTATGCCAATGTGCAACCGCATTCGGGTTCGCAGGCCAATGCGGCTGTTTATATGGCGCTTTGCGAACCCGGTGATACGATATTAGGCATGAGCCTGGCCGACGGCGGGCATTTGACGCATGGGTCAAAAGTGAGTTTTTCCGGACTGATTTATAACGCCGTTCAGTATGGTTTAAACAACGAGACGGGTGAGGTAGATTACGATCAGGTGGAAGCGCTTGCCAAAGAACACAAACCAAAAATGATCGTGGCTGGGTTTTCGGCCTACTCGCGTATTATGGACTGGCAACGTTTTCGGGATATTGCCGACAGTGTGGGTGCGTACCTGTTCGTCGATATGGCGCACGTGGCCGGGCTAATCGCTGCGGGTCATTACCCCAGCCCAGTTAATATTGCCGATGTCACCACCTCAACCACGCATAAAACCTTACGCGGTCCTCGTGGTGGGATTATTCTTGCGAAATCGAACCCTGATCTGGAAAAGAAACTGAATTCACGCGTGTTCCCTGGCTCTCAGGGTGGCCCATTGATGCATGTGATTGCCGCAAAAGCCGTTGCCTTCAAAGAAGCCTTAGAACCCGAGTTTAAAAGCTATCAGGGTCAGGTGGTTAAGAATGCACAAATGATGGCAAACACGTTGATTGAACGGGGTTATAATATTGTTTCCGGTGGAACCGATGATCATTTGTTTTTAGTTGATTTGATTGACAAGGGTCTCACTGGCAAAGAAGCCGATGCCGCGTTAGGTGCGGCAAACATCACGGTAAATAAAAATGCGGTACCGAATGATCCACAGTCGCCATTCGTCACCAGTGGTATTCGTATCGGTACCCCCGCGATTACCACGCGCGGTTTTATGGAAGCGGAAGCTAAAGATTTAGCGAACTGGATGTGTGATGTATTAGATGATGTCAATAATGAGGCAACGATTGATGCCGTTAAGCAAAAAGTGCTGGATGTATGTAAACGCCTGCCAGTTTATGGTGATTAGTTGTTGATGAGTGAAAGGGAATGTTTCCCCTTAATCTTCAGGTAAAACTCGATGCATTGTCCATTTTGCGCAACAAATGATACCAGGGTAATCGATTCACGTTTAGCGGGTGAGGGTTCGATGGTGCGTCGTCGCCGTGAATGCTTAAGCTGTAGTGAGCGGTTTACGACCTACGAAACCGCTGAATTGGTGATGCCGCATATCATCAAGTCTGATGGTCGTCGCGAACCCTTTGATGAGGAAAAATTGCGTTCCGGGATTGTGCGTGCCCTGGAAAAACGGCCGGTGCTTAGCGAGAGCATTGAGGCGGCCATCAATCATATAATGAAAAAGGTGCGTGCCAAAGGTGAAAGGGATTTTGCTTCACAATCCATTGGTAATCTAGTGATGGATGAATTAAGAGACCTTGATCAGGTTGCCTATGTACGTTTTGCCTCGGTATATCGCAGCTTTCAGGATGTAAATGCCTTCGAAGAAGAGATCGAAAAACTAAAAAATATTCCTTCCCCGGAACTTAAAAAACGTCAACATTCGTTATTACCCGACGATGAAAAATAAAAATAATTCTACGCCCTATTCTGCAGATGATCATCGTTTTATGTCGCGAGCTATTCAGTTGGCCGAACGGGGTCTGTACACAACCGATCCCAATCCACGTGTCGGTTGTGTGATCGTTAACAAAGGTACGATCGTTGGCGAAGGCTGGCACCAAATTGCCGGCGAGGCCCATGCCGAGGTGAATGCGTTAACCGCAGCGGGGCATCGAGCCGAAGGGGCTACGGTTTATGTGAGTCTCGAACCGTGTTGCCACCAGGGTAAAACACCGCCCTGTACAGATGCACTGATCGCCGCCAAAGTTGAACGTGTTGTTGCGGCCATGCAGGATCCTAATCCGAGTGTCGCCGGCAATGGCTTACAACAGTTGACCAATGCCGGCATTATGGCCGAGGTTGGCCTGATGGAGATTCAGGCGCGTGATCTGAACCCCGGTTTTATTCAACGTATGAAAACATCACGACCCTATGTGCGCAATAAACTTGCGATGAGCGTGGACGGTCGTACCGCCATGGCCGACGGGGAAAGTAAATGGATCACCGGCGAAGCGGCACGTCTGGATGTGCAGCGTTTGCGTGCTCGTAGTTCAGCGATCGTTACCGGTGCGGGTACGGTGTTATCGGATGATCCGTCGATGACGGTGCGACTTGAAAACACCAAACGCCAGCCAGAACGAATCATTATCGATTCCAATTTAAGCACACCAACGAATGCGAAGATCTTACAACAACCGGGACAAGCCCATATCCTGACTTGCAGCGATGACAAGGCTGCGATTGATCAATTAATTGAAACTGGCGCCAGGGTCGTTACCTTGCCTAAAGTGAACAATCGTGTTGATCTGCATGCGGTAATGAATTATCTAAACGAATGGGAAGTCAATGAAATTTTATTGGAGACAGGGGCAACACTTAGCGGTGCGATGTTGGAAGAAAAATTAATCGACGAAATTATTATTTATATGGCGCCGGTGGTGATGGGCGATCAAGCGCGTGGGTTATTTCAATTGCCGTATTTAAATTCGATGTCAGACAGGATAGAACTAAGCTTAAAATCAACACGTATGCTTGGTAACGATCTACGTCTGACTTATACACCCAATTATATAACGAGTCGTTAACTATGTTTACTGGAATCATACAGGCCGTTGGTCATGTCGCTCAAATTCAGCCGAAGGGCGAAGACACACGCCTGTACATACAAACCGGAAAACTGGATCTGGATGATGTGCAGTTGGGCGATAGCATTGCCGTGAACGGGGTGTGCTTAACGGTGGTTGAATTACCCGGTGATGGTTTCTGGGCCGATGTGTCCAAAGAGACGTTGGACAAAACCGGTCTGGTAAACTATCAAAGCGGGCAAAAGGTTAATCTTGAAAAGGCCTTGACCCCAACCACTCGTCTCGGTGGGCATCTGGTCAGTGGTCATGTCGATGGTCTTGGCGAGGTGGTTTTGCGAGAGCCTGCAGGTCGTTCTGAGCATTTTCAGATCAAGGCACCGGATGAGTTAGCCCATTATATTGCCCAGAAGGGCTCGATTTGTGTTGATGGCATTAGCCTCACGGTGAATTCTGTTAATGGCAGTGTATTTGATCTGAATATCGTGCCGCATACCCTGCAGGAAACGGTGATGGGCGATTATCGGGTCGGAACCCAGGTCAATCTCGAGGTCGACCTGATTGCCCGCTATCTGGAGAGATTGCTCACCGGAAATTCGGCAAAATTGGCCGATACAGGGCTGATTAGCAAGGAATTTCTCGCAGAAAATGGCTTTATCAAGTAGACTGCGCAGCTCAAATTTACTATCTATTTAGCGGTGACAAGAGGCTAAGAGCCTGAGCATCACTGCAGAATCGGCCAGACACAGCGTAAAGCGAGATTGTTTTGACATCACGACTTAATACAGTAGAAGAGATCATTGAAGATATCCGCCTGGGTAAAATGGTGATCCTGATGGACGACGAAGATCGCGAAAATGAAGGCGATCTGATCATGGCCGCCGAAAAGGTGACCCCGGAAGCGGTTAATTTTATGGCCATGTACGGTCGGGGTCTGATCTGTCTGACCATGACCAAAGAACGCTGTGAACGTCTGCGCCTGCCGTTAATGGTTAGCAGTACCAACGATCGACATGGTACTAATTTTACGGTTTCAATTGAGGCGGCGGAGGGCGTGACCACCGGTATCTCTGCCGCGGACCGAGCCGCGACGGTGTTAAGTGCGGTCGCCGAAGATGCCAAACCTTCTGACCTGGTTCAACCGGGACATATTTTTCCATTAATGGCACAACCGGGTGGGGTATTAACCCGGGCAGGTCATACCGAAGCCGGTTCTGATCTGGCGCGCATGGCAGGGCTGGAACCGGCCGCGGTAATCGTTGAGATATTAAACGATGACGGCAGCATGGCTCGTCGTCCCCAGTTAGAAGTCTTTGCCAAAAAACACGATATTAAAATCGGTAC
>QILH01000327.1 GCA_003233255.1 Gammaproteobacteria bacterium
CATATATCGCTAACTTAGCTACAACCGTCATTCCCGCGAAGGCGGGAATGACGGCCTATGCTGCATTTAAGCCTTAAGTAAGTGCCATTCGGGTCAGACCCCATTGAATGCCATTGAAAGAAAGAAAAGCTAGCTCTTCGCCTTTTTCCCTTCGTCCATTACGATGCGCGTGATATACCACTGCTGTGCAATCGATAAGACATTATTGACCACCCAGTACAACACCAGCCCAGAGGGGAAAAACAGGAACAAGACCGTAAACACAAACGGCAACATCATCATCATCTTGGCCTGCATCGGATCGGGCGGCGGAGGATTCAGCTTTTGCTGAAACAACATCGATGCGCCCATCAAAACCGGTAACACGAAGTACGGATCTTTAATCGACAGATCCTGGAACCAGAATATCCATGGAGCCTGACGCAGTTCAACACTTTCTAATAATACATAATAGAGCGCAATAAAGACCGGGATTTGAACCAGAATCGGTAAACAACCGCCCATCGGGTTGACCTTCTCTTTTTTGTACATTTCCATGATCGCCTGACCTTTGCGTTGCCGATCATCGGCATAGCGGTCACTGATCTGTTTCATGCGCGGCGCCAGTTTTTTCATGCGCGCCATCGATTTATAACTGGTTTCTGATAATTTATAAAACACCAGTTTAATCGTCAGGGTTAGTAAAATAATCGCCCAACCCCAGTTACCGACAAAACCGTGAATAAAATCCAGTAACCAGAATAACGGTTTGGAGATAACCGTTAACCAACCGTAATCCACCGATAATTCCAGGCCTGGTGCCAATACTTCTAAATCTTTCTGAATCTTTGGGCCCACATAAAGCTGCAAATTGGTGGTAAGCGTTTCACCCGGATTAACCGTTTTAGCCGTCGACATCATGCCGATCCAGTATTTGTTTCCTGAGCGACTTGGTTTATGGGTAAAGTAACGATAAACATCATCTTTTGGCGGAATAAAAGCGCCGACAAAATAGTGCTCGATCATCGCAATCCAGCCGCCGGCAAACTCCATGTTTATTGCATCCAGCGTGCCTTTCTGATTTGGCTCAAGGCTGTCATCAATCTCATCAAAGTCAATTTTGTCGTATTTTTTCTCTGGGCTATAAAACACCGGACCCGTGTAGGTTGGCAGCATCGCCAGACCATTATTCGACTCAGGCGGTACACGCTCCAGACGCACAAAAGAATGACCCGTCCAGGTTACCGAACTTAGATTTTTAATCTGATGTGATACTTCAATTGAATAACTGCCGCGGGTAAATTTAAAGCGTTTGGTAAACGTGATGCCTTCTTGATTCGTCCAGTCGAGATCAACCACCAGTTCATCACCGTCTAAAGAGTAAGTGTCTTGCCTCGCGTTATAAACTGTTTTGGAGGTCGGTGTTATTGATTTTAGTTTCGAGTCGTTGTTCGAGATAAAAAATCCATGTTGCGCATTAAAATTGCGTTGCGGCGAGATATCCATCAAACGAAACGGTGTATCTTTCTCTTCAATAGAAACGGGGTATTTAAGTAAATCGACCAGCTGAACCCCGCCACCCTGAGTATCGATCTTCACCCGCAACACATCACTTTCGATAGTGATTAATTTCCCTTTGCTTTGCGTGGTGGCATTAACGATTTGTTGCTGAACAGACTGATTTGCCTGTGTGGAATCCGTCGACGTTTGCGGTATCGGCATACCGGATTCATCCGTTGAGCCCACTTGTGTCGTTGGCGTCGGCAATCCGGATAAATCAGTTTGGCCCGTTTGACTTGTTATAGCAGCAACCGGTTGGGGGCCATAATCCTTTTGCCACTCGAAATACATCAAAACTGAAATCATACCGAGCAAAAGAATTAAAAATAAACGTTGTTGTTCCATGATAATTGACTACTTTGAATTTTTATTGTGTGCTGTGTGTGACATCGGATTTTCAGGAACTGGATCCCAACCACCCGTATGAAATGGATGGCATTTGGATAAACGTCTAATAGCCATCCAGCTACCTTTTAGTGATCCATACTCTCCTATCGCCTCAGTTGCATATTGTGAGCACGTCGGGGTAAAACGACAATGCTGCCCAACAAACGGGCTGAGCGTAAAGCGATAGACTTTGATTAATGCTATTAATATTTTTCGCATATCTTATTTAAGTTTTGTAACCAGATCATGCCAATGTTGAATTAAGCGCTCGTGAATCACCTGATTCGTCAAACGACTCGCGTCGCTGCGACATGTTACTACAATATCCACGCCGACGAGTAACTCTTGATGGTGGCGAAAACTCTCTCGCACAAGTCTTTTTATCCGGTTTCGTCCTACCGCTTTTTTGATGTGTTTCTTCGCAATCGCCAGTCCCAGACGAGCCGTATTTTCCTGGTTATTCTGGCCGAGAATAGAAAAATCCGAGTCGCCGACTCGTATCGACTTCTTAAAAACACGCTTGAACTGTTCTGGTTGAAGCAACCGCTGCTGTCTTGAAAAACGACCGACGGTTTGAAAGGCTTGGGCACGGGTATTTATTTTGAGCTGGGCCTATGGTCGAAATGGACGAATGGTCAAGATGGATCGGTCCTGGTGTAAGACTAACCAGAACAAACTAGGCGCTTAAACGTTTGCGGCCTTTTGCACGACGAGCATTTAAGATAGCACGACCACCCCGAGTTGCCATACGGGCACGAAAACCGTGACTACGTTTACGTTTTAAATTACTAGGCTGAAAAGGTCTTTTCATATCCGCTACCGCTTATGCTGTTAAATTAATCTATGTTTGCTAAACCCACCGCCATGTGATTTGCTTTGGCGGAAAAGGCGGCAAGATTACTGGCAAAGCCGCATTCTGTCAACCAAAATCGGGGTTAAATGAAGTCAAACAGGAGCTTAGCAAAGTTGTGGATAAGTCACAAAAGAAGGCGTAGACTCATTCGTCCGCGTTCGTCGGACACGTCGAAATCGCGATATAAATACCAGTTTTTGTTTGCTGAAATCTAATAATTATTAAGGGGTAGGTGGTGTCGCAGGCGCTATGGGATCAATGTCTTACGCATTTGGAAAGAGAGCTCTCTCCTCAGCAGTTTAATACCTGGATCCGACCTTTGCATGCCGTTGCTGATCAGGATGGACTCCGCCTGTTGGCACCCAATCGCTTTGTCAAAGACTGGATCGATGAGCGGTTTTTGAATCGGATTGGTGAAATACTCGATCAAATCGAACAACCTCAACCCAATTTGCGTGTTGAAATCGGCACCCAGCAGATCGATATTGCTCGACCTATTAATCAGTCCGCCGATAATATCCCCGCAGCTCTGGTTCGAACGCCTGGTGCAAATAAAAATAACTGTTTGAACCCGAACTATGTGTTCGATAGTTTTGTTGAGGGTAAATCCAACCAGCTTGCCCGAGCCGCCTCAAGTCAGGTGGCCATGAACCCCGGCAGCGCCTACAACCCCTTGTTTATTTATGGTGGAGTCGGTCTGGGTAAAACACATTTAATGCACGCTGTCGGCAACGCCATTATTCAGATCAAACCCGGCGCCAAAGTCGTTTACCTGCATTCCGAGCGGTTTGTCGCCGATATGGTCAAGGCGCTACAACATAATGCGATCGACGAATTCAAGCGTTACTATCGCTCCGTCGATGCCTTGCTGATCGATGATATTCAGTTCTTTGCCGGTAAAGAGCGCTCCCAGGAAGAATTTTTTCACACCTTTAATGCTCTGCTGGAAGGTGAGTCACAGGTCATTATGACCTGCGATCGATATCCAAAAGAAGTGGACGGTCTTGAGGAGCGTTTAAAGTCGCGTTTTGGCTGGGGACTAACCGTTGCCATCGAGCCACCCGAGCTTGAAACTCGAGTCGCGATTCTAATGAACAAGGCTCAGCTCTCTGGGATCGAATTGCCCAATGAAGTGGCTTTTTTCATTGCTAAACGAATCCGCTCCAACATTCGTGAAATAGAAGGGGCGTTAAGGAGAGTAATCGCTAACTCACAGTTCACCGGCCGACCCATTACTATGGATTTTGCCAAGGAGGCACTGCGTGATTTACTGGCCCTGCAGGACAAACTGGTCACAATCGAAAACATTCAAAAAACAGTTGCCGAATATTACAAGATTCGGGTTGCTGAATTATTATCAAAACGACGTAATCGATCCATTGCGCGCCCACGCCAACTGGCGATGGCCTTGTGTAAGGAGCTGACTAATCATAGCTTACCCGAGATCGGTGATGCCTTTGGTGGTCGCGACCATACCACCGTACTCCATGCCTGCCGTAAAATTGCAGAGCTGCGTGATGAAGATTCGAGAATAAGCGAAGACCACTCAAATTTGATGCGTACTTTAAGTACTTGATGTTAGTAATATATAAGCTGGGTATTAACTGTGGATAACTTGTATATAGTATAGGGCTGCACTCATATGATCGTAGTTAACCACATATTGTCCACAGCTGATACCATCAATTCAGCATACTTACAAAGAGGCTTTTCCTTTGGCTAACGTTTTGATATAAAAAACAAAAAAGGGCTTATACACAGAATTGGGCGCGACTAATAATA
>QILH01000170.1 GCA_003233255.1 Gammaproteobacteria bacterium
TCATGGTCATCGACACCGACACTTTATCGAGTGGAATGCCATCGAACAAGACCTTCATATCTTCAACGGAATCGATAGCCACCCCGGCCTTGCCGACATCACCGGTGACCCGCGAGTGGTCGGAGTCATAACCACGGTGTGTTGCCAAATCAAAGGCAACCGACACACCCTGCGCACCCGCTGCCAAAGCTTTACGGTAAAAATCGTTAGATTCTTCTGCGGTAGAAAACCCCGCATACTGGCGGATGGTCCAGGGACGGCCTGCATACATGGTAGCTTGTGGCCCACGAATATAAGGAGCAATACCCGGCATCGTATTGGTATATTCTAAATCTTGAATGTCTTCAGCCGTGTAAAGGCATTTTAAGTCTATGCCCTCTGGCGTTTGCCAGGTCATTTCCTCTGGGGTTAAACCTTTCATTTGCCTGGTTGCCAGTTCCTTCCACTCATCTAAAGTGGCTTGTCTGGGCTTGTAATTATTGTCTGACATGGGAGTACCTTAACTAGAACTTGAAATTTCTAAAGTTTAATCCGGCTAATCGATGTTTGCTCCGTAAACATCGATTAGCGATCGTCACCCGGCTGACTCAGCTCGATCAATACACCGTCACAGGATCTGGGATGGATGAAAATCACTTTAGAGTTGTGCGCGCCTAATGACGGCGCGTCCGATAAGAACTGGTAGCCTTTGGCTTTTAATCGTTCAACATCTGCTTCGATATCATCGGAGCGAAAGCAAAGGTGATGTAAACCTGCACCTTTTTTCTCTAAATAACCTGCAATCGGGCCTTCACCGTTGAGCGGGTGGACCAGCTCGATTCTGGTGGCGGGGACCTGAAAAAAGGCGGTTGATGTTTTAGCGGTAACTACCTCTTCAGTGCCATTAAACTCAAGGTCAAAATCTTCCATAAAGCGTTTAATGCTTTTTTCTAAATCCGGTACGGCTATAGCAATATGATCAAGTGCGGTAATCATTCAATAATTCCTGTTCTTCAAATAACAAAAAATGCTGATAGTGTTTTTTGTTTTCTCGGTTTCGGCTGATTGAGCGTTTTACTTGCCCCTGTACAGCCTAGTCACTAAACATAGCCCATAACCAGGCCAGGTCCTGTGAAAAAGCATGGTTTTCTATATTTACGCTGTCGAAGTTGTTCAGAGGTGTCAACTTCCACCCGAGCGCCAGGGACTATTTTAAAGACTAGCTGCTCTTTAATATTGTGATTAAACCCGCAGTTTTTGCGAAAATCGCGGTAATAGTAGCAGAAAACGACGCATAAACTTTGTTAAAAACTTTCGTAACTTCAACAATATAAAGTGCTGGGTATACTCAGGCATCTGGAAAGGTTTTTACACCAACTCGCGGTAATGAGTAATACTTGTGAATAATTTTGGCAATCTTCGGAATTATAATTTGTGAGCCTATTTCCAATAGCTTTTAATTAAATAATTCGCTAGGCATTTTTTGTGACACAGTACCTTTCAATGCTGGTTGAAAAGCATTGAAATTAGTACAGTATTCGATCCGGATTTGATTAGAATACAATTCCTTAACTTACACTTCGGTTGATTATTAGTTTTCGTGGAAAATCGAGTATCAGTCTGGACTTACCCCCTTCCGGCCCTAATCCTTATAGCCGTGGGCTTTCTATTGGCTATTCCCACGTTTTTGGGAGGTATTTCTGAACTCATAACGCGTTGGAATTTACAGGAAGTATATAGCCACGGTTATATGATCCCGTTTGTCACTGCCTATCTGACACTTCAGCAGATAAATTAATCAGAGGCTCCCTAAGATTTTCTCCAACCTATGAAAATACTGGTCGTTGGTGGAGCAGGTTATATCGGTTCTCACATGGTCAAATGCCTGCTGAGGACAGGTCATGATGTAGTCATCTTCGATAATTTATCTAAAGGCTATCGTGATGCAATTATTGGTGGCGTTTTTGTAGAAGGTGATCTTGCGGATGGTGAGCAGCTAGATCGGCTTTTCAAATCTCATGATGTGGATGTCGTAATGCATTTTGCATCCTTCATTGAAGTGGCTGAATCAGTGAAGGAACCCGCCAGGTACTACCAGAATAATTTTGTCAATACGCAAAACCTGCTCGACGTTATGGTTGAACATGGCATTGGTAGCTTTATATTTTCGTCAACCGCCGCTGTTTTCGGTGAGCCACAATACACCCCGATTGACGAGGCGCATCCAAAAATGCCGATTAACCCTTACGGGAAATCGAAGCTCATGGTAGAGCAGTTATTGGCAGATTATGATACTGCCTATGGAATTAAATCGGTATCGCTGCGATATTTTAATGCAGCCGGAGCGGACCCCGATGGAGAACTCGGGGAGCGGCATAACCCAGAAACACACTTGATCCCATTAGTATTGCAGGTAGCTTCGGGCAGGCGTGATGCGATTTCTATTTTTGGTAATGACTATGACACACCCGATGGTACCTGTGTTCGAGACTATATTCATGTGCAGGATTTATGCGACGCCCATTTGTTGGCAGTGAATCATCTGCTAAAAACCAGAACATCCAATAATTTCAATCTCGGCAATGGGCAGGGGTTTTCGGTACAGCAAGTGATTGACTGTGTGGCAAATGTTACCGGACGAAAGCTTACTGTTCGTATCGAGGAAAGAAGGGAAGGTGATCCGGCCGTATTGGTCGCCGACGCCAAACAGGCACGGTCTATGCTCGGTTGGAATCCTTCGATGCCCGATCTTGAAATAATCATTGAAACAGCCTGGCGGTGGGAGCAGTCATTTTTTTAGCGATAGTGTAGTATTCCCGCCCTATTAATCAGATTCGCCTAATAATTCAGAGTATTTAATTCATGAATGTAACTATATTTGGTTCCGGTTATGTCGGCCTGGTAACCGGCGCCTGCCTGGCAGAGGTCGGTAATCAGGTGATGTGTGTCGATGTAGACCACGAGAAAATCGACAATTTAAATGCAGGTGTGATTCCTATCTATGAACCCGGCCTTGATGAGTTGGTTGCGCGGAATGTTGATCAGGGACGAATCGAATTCACCACAGATATCGGAAAAGCTGTTTCCCATGGTTTGTTCCAGATGATTGCTGTTGGGACTCCACCCGGTGAGGATGGTTCGGCTGATTTGCAGTATGTACTTGCTGTGGCTGAATCGATTGGCCAGCACATGGACGAATATAAAATTATTATCAATAAATCGACGGTACCGGTTGGAACTGCAGAACAGGTACGCGACCGAGTTAATTCCGCTTTAAAAAATAAAAACGAATTAGTTGATTTCGATGTCGTATCCAATCCGGAGTTTCTGAAAGAAGGTGCCGCACTCGATGACTTCATGAAGCCGGATCGTATTGTTATTGGTACTGATAACCCGCGGACGACGGAATTGTTAAGGATGCTTTATACCCCGTTTAATCGAAATCATGATCGAATTATTGCGATGGACATCCCTTCAGCAGAACTCACCAAATACGCCGCCAATGCGATGCTAGCAACCAAGATCAGTTTCATGAATGAAATGGCGAATATTGCGGAGCTAGTAGGGGCAGATATCGAGCAAGTGCGCCAGGGGATAGGTTCTGATCATAGAATTGGATTTCAGTTTATTTATCCTGGCTGTGGTTATGGTGGTTCTTGTTTTCCCAAAGACGTCCAGGCGCTAAGCCGCACTGCAAATGCGATTGGATATGAGGCCAAAGTGTTAAATGCAGTCGAAGCGACTAACTATCAACAAAAAGAAAAGCTGTTTGAGAAAATTAGTAAATTCTATTCGGGCGAACTCAAGGGAAAGATAATTGCCCTATGGGGATTATCGTTTAAACCACGGACCGACGATATGCGTGAAGCACCTAGTCGGGTATTACTGGAGCGTTTGATAGCTGAAGGTGCCACTGTGCGGGCCTATGATCCAGTAGCTATCGATGCGGCACGTCAACTCTATGGTAGTAAAGAAGGGCTGATATATTGTGAATCTTCAGACGATGCGTTATCAGGCGCTAACGCACTTGCAATAGTGACAGAGTGGAAAAATTTCTGGAGCCCTGATTTTAGTAATCTGGCGGTACAACTGAGTGACAAGGCTATTTTTGATGGTCGTAATTTGTACGAACCAGACTCACTGAAATCATTCGGGTTGAAATATTTTGCAATTGGACGTGGTGAGCAGCTCGTCTGAGTTCACTGGTTAAGAGTCGAAAGTATCCGTAGTTTGGAGTGTTACCCACTGTTAGCGTAAAAATAAGACATCATTCGGATAATTATCGGGATATTATGGTCAAATGATCGGTCGAACCCTACTATAATTCAGTGACATAGCTCGGATAGCTCTTAAATGCCTTCAACAAGCGAACTTCCCTATTCATTTTGCAAGCGTTATGGCGTGATTGCGGTCATGTCACCGACGTCAGGCAAACTCAAGCTGACGCTCAAAAATGGTGCGCCGGCGGATGCGGTGTCTGAGGCCCAGCGCCTGGTGGGTATGATCGATGAAATCGAAATCGAGTCGGAAATAGAATTTAATCGGCT
>QILH01000098.1 GCA_003233255.1 Gammaproteobacteria bacterium
TTCAAAGGCATGAAGCTGCTTAAATTTAGCTTTACTACGGCGAATGATAAAAAAATAATAACCGCCGCCAGCGGCTGTATGATCTTGCAACATAGCAAAGACAGTCTGGCGGCAAGATTAATATCCAGTGACAATTCAGTCAGAGATGGCAGTATCTCGCTTATTATCTCGTCACCGTTTTCGATCATCGATTATTTGAAGTTTCTGATCCAGGCCTGGCGGCGCTCGTCGAGCCAAAAGAAACTACCAGCGGGGATTGGCTATATAAAGAGTAATAAAATACTGATCGAGTCGGGCACAGAACTTTCAGTTTTTATTGATGGTAATAATGAAACGCATACACCAGTACAATGTGAAACCATCAAAGACGCGATTCGAATCAATATTGGTGACTGGCTGGTAAAAGAAAGTGAAAATGCCACGATCGCCAAGGAACGAATTCGAACCGACAATCTTCCCGATCAACTTGAACTGGTTAAATCAGTCGATAAAAAAATTCCATTTTTCTCTTATGCTTCGGAAGAACGATTTCGGGATTTATTTAAATCATTGCGTGATGATGCAAAGATAAATTCTACTTACATTGTACTGATGTTACTCAGTACCTCACTGGCGGCATTTGGACTATATTTGAATAGCGCCGCAGTGATAATTGGTGCAATGTTGCTGGCACCCTTGATGAGCCCGATTGTGTCAATTTCGATGGGCCTGTTACGGCACGATAATACTTTATTTAAGGATTCAGCAAAGAAAATTGTCCTTGGTATTGGGCTGGCATTATCGACCTCAATGGTGATTGCGCTGATGTTCCCGCACAAGCCGGTGACACCGGAGATGCTCGGACGACTTAATCCAACCTTACTCGATTTGGCGGTGGCCATCCTTTCCGGGATTGCTGCGGCGTATTCAAAGTCATTTAAAGAAGTCATACAATCACTGGCCGGCGTTGCGATTGCGGTTGCTCTGGTACCCCCGCTGGCGGTTGCCGGGATTGGTCTGGGTCAGGCCGATTTGGGATTTTTTTTACAGGCCTTTTTATTATTTTTTACCAACCTGATTGGTATCATTTTAGCCGCAACCATTACCTTTCGCATACTTGGCTATTCTTCAGTATTGCGTAATAAAAGAGGCTTTATTTTTGTTGCCCTGTCATTGTTTGCTGTATCCATTCCTCTTTACCTTTCATACGAAAGGATCGTGGATACCCTGGTGCATCAAAAAAAGATGGAGAAAGAACGTTTTCTAATAAATGATAAATATATTCTTATCAAGAATGTCAGGATTACCTACTATCAGAATCGAAATATTATCGATATGGATATTCTCACTCGTGATCATTTAACACGCTATGACATGGACAAGCTCAAGAGTAAGATTCAATCCCGATTTGGCAGAAAGATTTTCATTCGTACCCGAGTTATTAATATATTGTAAAATTCTATGAAAAAATTATTTAACATCATACTGCTTGTTTTTTCTTTGTCTCTCTTTTTGGGATGTGAAAAACCGCCCGTCACAAAAAGTGGCTTAAAGGTAAAAATTGGTGTCATTGCGCCGCTCAGCGGTGAAAGGAGTGTGATGGGCAAGGGGGCGCTAAAGGGCATAAAAATTGCCAGAGAAATTAATTCACTGTTGGATAATGGTGATGAAATTATTTTTGTTGTTCAAGATGACGAGGGTAAATCTACCAAAGCGATTAGTGCGCTAGATCACCTGGTAAACAAGGAAAAAGTATCTGCGATTCTACTTTTATCCGGCAGTGACTCGGCCATTGCGGTGGCGAAGGTCGCGAATAAATATAAAACGCCTATCCTGGCGACACTCGCGACAAACCCCGACACCGTCAAACATAGCCAGTATGTCAGTCAGCTTGCCTTTGATGATGCCACTCAGGCACTGGTGGCGGCCTTATTTGTGCGTGACGAGTTATTTATTAAAAAAGTAGCTATATTTAATAATCCTGAAAGTGTTTATTCAAGCTATCTGGCGGCTGAATTTAAACGTCAATTTGAACTGCTAGGGGGTGAGATAACCGATTTCATTAACCTGCAGGAAGAAGGGCCAACCGATTATGAAAAACTCATTGCCGAAGTAGAACGTAAAGAACCCGAATTACTGTATTTACCGGTCAATGCCAAGGCGACTTTAGCGATAGCAAACGAATTGAATTCATACAGCTGGTCACCCATGGCCATGGTTACGGATGGAATGCTCTCAAACGTCATCGAAGCGCATAACGGTGATCTCAGTTTAATAAATGGCATGTTGGCGACGGATCTGTATTCAAATGATATGGAGTTATCTGGATATGGTGAAAAAATGTTGGAATACATCAGGAACTCTGATTTTGACGTTACCACTCATATGTTAACGGGTATTGAAGGTTATGGCCTGTTAATCAATGCGATTAATCATTGCGAGGCACCTTATAGCCGTGTGTGTATACAACAGGAAATTCGCTCACCAGACGGATTTATGGGCATCAGTGGCAATATTATCATCGATGAAAATGGTAAGGCCGACCATACTCTGTTTATCAATACGATTGAAGATGGCGAAATGATAATCCGCGTCAAAGTAAATTAGGTTTGTTACCGAGCAAGAGCATACTTACGGTTTTGCCGTTGATTAAGCTGACAATGATGAGAGCGATAAATTATCGAGTTGTCAATACAGAAATCTCGAACATCTTGTATTAAATGAAGAGGTAGCCCGGATGAAACAAAGTGTAATCCGGGAATTAATACCAAACTACCCCGGATTTCGCCTATCTGCATCCCGGCTAGAAGTATGCTTCAGCCCTTAGGTTGTTAGTAAAATACATAGTCAATCAGTGTCGCTAGATTCATCATATGCTATGCTATGCTGGCGAATCCCATACAGGTCACAGGGAATAATTAAATAGAAATTAGTTTATAAGGAGAGACCGATGAAGTATGTACGCATTTCAATTGTTTTTTTTGTAGCGGTATTGTTGCAGGCATGTGACAAAACGCCCAACGATGGCGCAGATAATAAAATGGCTATGCCGACGCAGGATAGTGCCACAGATGAAAAAGCCAGCGACACCAAAGCGCAGGCTAAAGCCATACCGGAAAAATCGGTCAAACTAAATAAAGCCTATAACGGCAAAGTTTACTCACCCTATGCCAAACGTACATTCCCCAGTAATGTCTATTGGGGCGAGACACATCTGCATACTGGGTTATCACTCGATGCAGGTTTGTTTGGCAATATTCTTGGACATGCCGATGCTTACCGATTAGCGCGCGGTGAAGAAATCATGGCATCTTCTGGACAGCTCGTGAAATTGGGTCGGCCATTGGACTTTCTGGTGATCACTGACCATTCCGACATGATGGGAATTGCGACTGACATCCAAAAAGGCACCCCCAATATTCTGGCCGATCCTAAAGGCAAAGAATGGCACGAAGGTTTCAAAAAGGGGGGCGAAGCCGCGGGCAAAGCCGCTTTCGATCTGATTACGCATTTTGCGCAAATGAAAGTCCCTGAGCAGCTCGTCAAAGACTACTCTCCTGGCGCGGAAGTTTACGACAAACTGTGGAACGACATTATCAACACAGCAGACGAATATAACGAACCGGGAAGATTCACCGCCTTAATTGGTTTCGAATGGACATCGGTACCCAAAGGTTTCAACCTGCATCGCAACGTTATTCTGCGTGATGACAAAATTCGGGCCGGTCAAGTTGTTCTGTTGACCACACAACCCCCATTGGGCACTACTGATCCGTTAGACCTCTATGCCTGGTTGGAAAATTACGAGAAACAAACGGGTGGCAGGGCGCTTGCGATTTCGCATAACGGTAATCTTTCCAACGGTTGGATGTTCCCCACTGAAAATACCTATGCCGGCGGCAAGGTCGATGAAAATTATGTCCGCTTACGTGCTAAATGGGAGCCGCTTTATGAAGTGACCCAGATAAAAGGGGACGGCGAAGCACATCCGAAACTATCACCTAATGATGAATTTGCCGATTATGGTACCTGGGATGTGGGTAATCTTGATATTACCGAACTCAAGACCGATGATATGTTGGAACGTGAATACGCACGCGAGGCTTTAAAGAACGGACTCATGCTGGAGAAGAAATTTGGTATCAACCCGTACAAGTTCGGCATGGTCGGCGCCACCGACAGCCATACCGGGTTACCCACGGCGGAAGAAGAAAACTTCTTTGGAAAATCGACCAGTGTCGAGCCTTCTAAAACGCGTGTTTCACACCCTTTTGTAAAATCAAAATTGGGGGAATTTAGAGGTGATTCGTTATTGGCATCGGGTTACCAGGGTGTGTGGGCAAAAGAGAACACGCGCGAATCTATATTTGATGCGATGGAGCGTAAGGAAACGTATGCCACCACCGGCCCGCGAATCTCTGTGCGTTTTTTCGGCGGTTGGGAATATACCGACACGGATCTTCACAGCCGTACACCCGCATTTCGAGGTTATAAAAAAGGTGTTCCGATGGGTGGCGATTTAAAGCAAGCACC
>QILH01000007.1 GCA_003233255.1 Gammaproteobacteria bacterium
GGCGCTGGAGACCTCGGGTGATAAGCCGGTCGCGCTGGGCGTATTTTTTGCCCGGCTTGGCCAACGCATGATGCATATTTTAGGTGCGATGACCCCGGCTGGCGTCCTGTTTGAAGTGGACATGCGCCTGCGCCCGGATGGCGCGGCAGGCATGCTGGTCAGCAGCCTCAAAGCGTTCACCGGCTATCAGAAAAACAAGGCCTGGAGCTGGGAACATCAGGCGCTGGTGCGGGCAAGAGTGGTCGCCGGTGATCCGGCGATAGCGAATGAATTTGAGCAAATACGGCGTGACATCCTCAGCCAGTCGCGAGATATCGAAAAATTACGTAAATCAGTAATCGACATGCGCCAAAAAATGCACCAGAGCATGAATAAGGCCAAAGCCGGCGAGTTTGATCTGAAACATAGCCAAGGAGGTATCGTCGATATTGAATTTATGGTGCAATATGGCGTTCTGGCGTTTAGTCACACACATGCGGAATTACTGGAATGGACCGATAATATTCGCTTGCTGGTGGCATTGGCCGAGGTTGGGGTGATGAGTGAGAGCGATGCGGTTTTTTTGAGCGAAACATATCAGAGTTATCGAAATTATCTGCACCGGCTCAAGTTGCAGGAGGCTTCGGCCATTATTGCTGAGGATATATTTAAGAAACAGCAACAAGGCGTACAAAAAATCTGGTCTAATTGGTTAGTAAATTAAATATATAGTATGAGGAAGAAGTAGATGTCGATGTCGGACAGAGATGGTGTTATCTGGTTTGATGGTAAAATGGTGCCCTGGCGTGAGGCTCAGGTGCATGTGTTAACCCATACCCTGCATTATGGTATGGGCGTGTTTGAAGGTGTGCGCGCCTATAAGGCCGAGCAGGGCACGGCTATTTTTCGGCTCGATGATCATACTAATCGGCTGTTTGAATCCGCGCATATTTTGGCCATGCCGATGTCGTTTGATAAAGCGACCATTAATAAGGCACACAAGGCGGCGGTAAAAGATAATAATCTCGATGCGGCCTATCTGCGGCCAATGTGTTTTTACGGCTCGGAAGGCATGGGTCTACGCGCGGATAATCTGAAAGTCCACACTATTGTCGCGGCCTGGGAATGGGGTGCTTATCTGGGTGAGGACAATATGAAAAATGGCCTGCGCATCAAGACCTCGTCGTTTACCCGCCATCACGTCAACATCACCATGTGCAAGGCAAAGGCCAATGGCAATTACATGAACTCCATGATGGCCCTGCAGGAGGCGATGCGCGATGGGTATGACGAGGCCCTGCTGCTCGATGTAGAGGGCTTTGTGGCCGAAGGCAGTGGCGAGAATATCTTCCTGGTGAAGGATAATGTTTTGTACACGCCGGAACTCACCTCGGCGCTGGATGGCATTACTCGCAAGACCCTGATGCAGATTGCGACGGATGAAGGTTTCGAGGTGCGTGAAAAACGCATCACCCGCGATGAGGTTTATATTGCCGATGAGGCTTTTTTTACCGGCTCGGCGGCGGAGGTCACCCCGATACGTGAACTCGATGGCCGAGCGATTGGTTCTGGCACGCGTGGGCCAGTGACCGAGAAATTACAGAGTCTGTATTTTGATGTGGTGCATGGTCGGATTGAAAAATACAATCACTGGCTGACCTACGTGTAGGGTAATATTGGCATTAAATTTATAAATGCAATACGGTGATCGACGAGGTGGGACAAAGGATAATTTGCAAGGTATTGTTATCTTGACCGAGGTGTATTTACCTGGTGTCATCCTGAACATAGCGAAGTATCTTGCGATACAAGGGCTAGAGTAAGCAACAATAAGATTCTTCGCTCTGCTCAGAATGACAGGATTTTTCGAATATGTTATCCGTAGCGCGGCTATCGAGTAAAAAGAGAAGGATAGGATTATGAACGAAGCAACGAACGAAAAACAGGCCAATGCGGCACAACGTTATCAGGTGAGTCCGGCAGACTTACCAGCCCATTGTCCAATGGACGGTATGGCCCTGTGGAATTCACACCCCAAGGTTTATCTGCCGATTGAAGAACAGGGTGGTGAGGCTCGATGTCCTTATTGCGGCGCTATTTATGAGTTAAAAAAATCCTGACGGTATTCGTTATACTTGATTTCGATAATAAACCCCGGAACGTCGATGCAACTGAATCTACCTAATTTCAAACAAGCCCAGGTACTGGTTATTGGCGATCTGATGCTGGATCGCTACTGGCATGGAGAGACCTCACGTATTTCGCCTGAAGCACCTGTGCCAGTGGTGTTAGTCGGTGATGCAGAAGAGCGCGCAGGGGGATCGGGTAATGTCGCACTGAATATCTCGGCACTGGGTGCCAACATAGACGTGATCGGTTATACCGGTAATGATGAGGCGGCAGATGCGTTAGAAGAAATATTAAGTTCAGCGGGCGTTGGTTGTGCGTTCGAGCGAATTATCGGAAGCCGCACGGTCACCAAGTTGAGGGTGATTAGTCGTCATCAACAATTAATACGTCTTGATTTCGAAGATGGTTTTAATGAACAGCGTACGGATGTATTAATCGAGCGTGCTAATGAATTGATGGCCAGCGCTGGTGCGGTAGTGTTGTCGGATTACGGCAAAGGAACCTTGCGAGACTTTCCGTCCCTGATCAAGGCGGCGCGTGCGGCAAATACACCGGTATTAATCGATCCCAAGGGCAGTGATTTTAGTCGTTATAAAGGCGCGACCTTAATCACGCCGAATTTAACGGAATTTGAAGCGGTGGTCGGTACCTGCATTTCCGATAGCGAGATTGAATCGCGTGGCATGCAATTGATTAATGATCTTGAACTTGAAGCCATGCTGATTACCCGCAGCGAACGAGGCATGACCCTGTTACAAAAATCGCATGTCCCAATCCATTTGCCGACCAAGGCACAGGAAGTTTTTGATGTCACCGGTGCCGGTGATACCGTGATCGCGATGTTAGCGGCGGCGATTGCGGCGGGAGAAGTCTTAAGTAATGCCATGGCGCTGGCGAATTTAGCGGCGGGTGTGGTGGTTGGAAAATTAGGCACGGCGACGGTTTCGCCTGCCGAGCTACAACAGGCTATGCGCGGTGAAGCGTCGTTAACACGCGGTGTTTACGACGAAGATGCCCTGCTGGATGTCGTTACTCAGGCCAAACAGCATGGCGAACGCATTGTTATGACCAACGGTTGTTTTGATATATTACATCCTGGCCATGTTTCATATTTACAGAAAGCCCGTGCGATGGGTGATCGTTTGATCATTGCGGTAAACGATGACGAATCAGTTAAAAAACTCAAAGGCCCTGAACGCCCGATTAATACCTTAGATCGACGCATGGCATTATTGTCAGCACTGGAGTGTGTTGACTGGGTGGTGTCTTTTAGTGAGGATACCCCTGAACGTTTAATCTGTAAGATCCTGCCGGACGCTTTAGTTAAAGGCGGTGATTATAAACCTGAGCAGGTGGCGGGCGGCGAGTGTGTCATAAAGCACGGTGGCGAAGTTAATATAATTGAATTTATTGAAGGCCACTCAACCAGCGACATCATTAAAAATATCCTAGGTGGAAAATAAATGATTATAGTAACCGGCGGCGCCGGATTTATTGGCAGTAATATCGTTAAAACCTTAAACGACCAGGGTGAAACCAATATTATCGTGGTTGATGATCTTGAAGATGGGGTTAAATTTAAAAACATATCCGATTGTGAAATTGCCGATTATTTAGATAAAGATGATTTTATCGAACGCATTCATCATGGCGACAGCTTCGCGTCTAAAGTCGAAGCGATCTTCCATGAAGGCGCCTGTTCGTCCACCACTGAGTGGGATGGCAAGTTCATGATGCAAAATAATTATGAATATTCCAAATCGCTTTTGCATTATTGTCTGGATAAAAAAATCTCTTATTTATATGCCTCCTCGGCCTCAGTGTATGGATCCGGTACGGTCTTTAAGGAAACCCGTGAACATGAAGAGCCGCTTAACGTTTATGGTTATTCTAAATTTCTGTTCGACCAGTATGTTCGACGTTATGCAAAAGATGCAAAAAGTCAGGTGGTCGGCTTTCGTTATTTTAATGTTTACGGCCCACGTGAATTCCATAAAGGCACGATGTCGAGTGTCGCCTACCATCATAGTAACCAGATAAAAGACACTGGTGTGGTTAAGTTATTTGAAGGCTGCGACGGATATGAAAATGGTGGCCAGAGTCGTGATTTTATTTACGTTGGTGATGCGGTTGCGGTGAACCTCTGGTTTATGCGTAATCCGAAAAAATCGGGTATTTTTAATCTTGGCACCGGCCGCAGCCAGCCGTTTAACGATATTGCTAAGGCGGTGATAAAATATTATGGTAAAGGCAAGATTGACTACATTCCATTTCCAGATCATTTGCTTGGGCGTTACCAGAGTTTTACCGAGGCCGATATCACCGCATTGCGAGCAGCGGGT
>QILH01000029.1 GCA_003233255.1 Gammaproteobacteria bacterium
CCATCGCCGTTGTAACGAAAGTAGCGCTGGTTGACGCTGTTGTAACCGTCAATCGCATAGCTTTCGGTGGTTTCGCTGAGCTGGCCTCTTTTGTTGTAGCGGCTGGTCGAGGTGGAATCTTTGTAACGACTGCCCGTTGATGGTGCTGATTGTACGGCCTCTCTATAAAGTTCAATGGCTTCTTCAGAAATTTTGGGTTGGAAGCCTGGTGACATTTCTTTTAAACGCTACAACAAACATGACCCCTTTGACCATTTTTATCGAAATCTTGCCAGGGAATAACGGCGGCTAATTGCAGTAGCGGATCGTTAGGATCTGGCTGCATGAACAGATCAGAACCAAACAGGTTGGTTTGATGATGTTCAGAGCTTTGAGAGAGTATGTTTTTTCGCCATGTCGACCAGAAACTTGATGTTCATTATAATATTTCCGGTCTCCATGTCTGATCGTTTATGCGGATTATTTCTAGCACATAAATTGGTTAAGGTGTCTTTAAGGGTTGACTAGATAGGTGATCGCGCGATGTGGTGGTGCAAAAGGGGCTGGAGCGTGCCTCACTGAATTTCCGGGGTGCTCACAAATAGTCACTTTTTATCAGCACGTCATATTCTTCCTTTGTGATGCGTACGTACCGGATCGAACCCGTTTGTTCCGTTGAACGCCCCATGTACCAACCCGACATGATATTGATTCTGGAAGCGGGATCCTCAAGTTCCCAATTGAGCGTTACAATGCCATTGAGTCCAAATTCCCGGCTCATTTGAGTCGGATCGCTGTACCAGTACACCAGGCTACCCATACGCTGACCGAGAGCGGACAGGAGCGCCAGATCGGATTTAAATAATGGTAGATTTTCTCTGTCGCACATCCATCCGCGGAGAATGAGCTTCCCGTCCATCTCTTTAATCACGACGACACGTGGTGTCTCGTAGCGTTGGTCGCGGCCCTTGTGGTCCTGTTTTTCAGGGACCGCAAAATATTTCCAGTATCCTTCGATTGCACGGAAATGAAGATGATTTCTGAGTTTGGATGAGGTCAGGAACAGGAAAATGATCGTCAGAAACCCGGCAACGGAAGTTGCTGATTCCAGTTTGGACCAACCGAGTAGATCCCGACTCAGAAAGGCCGCGAAAATTGCGACGATCATGATCCCCTGGGTCAAATAACCGAGGCCACCCTGGGCATTGATGGCGTAGAGCGCGAGTCGGTCGAGGATTGAGCTTCGTTGATCATTATCCGTTGGATAAGTAGGTTTACGAAAGATACGGAACTCGGTGCGATTGTTCGGATCATCCTGCATGGACTCCTGTTCGAGGAACAGACCATGGGCTTGTCCCGCCACGTTGCGGCATAACACGGCAGTATCGTCGCCATACTTGCCCTCGGCGAGATAACGTGCGCCAATGGCTGTATCTTCAACCGCGACAAGCTCAGCCTGTGGCAAAAGTTCGGCCAGGTGTTTGGCACATTGTTTCAGGGCCTGCTCATGCGAGATGATCCGCACAATGGTTTTGTTAGCCAGGGCCGATGATTTCTTGAACAGCGAGTGCTGGATATGCAGTACGTCGGTGCCGACCAACTCCAGATGTTCATCGCGCAAAGCATTAAGCGTCTCGTTGACGATGCCCCCGACACTGTTAGCGATGGCAACCACACCGTAATCAATTTCTCCGCGCTTTAATTGCCCCAGAACATTCACCGAGCTGACCAGAGGAACCAATACCGGTTGTTCAATATTCAGTCGGGCGACCATCTGTCGTGCAGCTTCCTCGGAGTTACTGCCTTCGGCACCCTGATAGCCTATATTAATCAACAAAATCTCCTTGCGCCGTCGCTGTATAGTATTAGAGGTTCCTTGATTCGAACCGGAATACCGATGTGTGCGAGACCTATCTTATAGATTAATTCAAGTGGTTTAAACGCCTCGTATCGGACCATATCCTGTTCCGTTGCGGCACCGACTAACGTAAGCCTAAGCTACTTGCGTGCTTCAATGGTAGTTCAATTCCAACGATAAACCCAGTTACTAACAGGCGCATTACTCCAGATCGACCCTGTGGTTTAATCCAACCCCAGAATAGCTGCCGAGTAGACACGGGCAGAAAAATTTTGCCCGGTTAATGGTTGTTGCCATGATCGATAGATTTAAAGGTGCTGACTCAACCGTGTTATTGACGCCGATCATTTGAATTGCCAACATAATATTGAGTAATTGATTTTAGTGTGGCTATGTCCGGCATTATTTTTTTATAGGTCCTGATGTGTTTTTCCATTCTCGGAATAACATTGCGCCACTCGGCGCCGGTATGTTGATTTGGATTTGGCATAGTGTGACATTGTGAGCAGGTAAATTTGGCCTGTTGATAGCCTTGTTGATACTTGATGTCGGTCTCCTGTGGTGGCAGCTTTCCAGGAATATTAATCACTCCCATCATGCCACCTCCTCCCATCATGCCATGTCCTGAAGAATTATGGCTGTCGCAGCCACTGAGCGATACGATGAGCAGGCTAGCAACGACTAATTTTATATACATACCTTTCTCCTGAGACATCCTGATTAGTTGGAAGCAGCGAGCTAGTAGCGTTAACCACGAGTACAGCGAAGCGTTCTCAACTAACTCGACAATCCGTGCTATTAATCCATCCTGGATTCCGCTCTATATCTGATATGGCGGTTACGTCCATATAATACTGTAAATTCATAAAAAAGCCATTGAGGCTTCCTGTAGGATTAATGTTCAACAAAAACGCTATGGAGAGATCTCAAAGACTGAGTATGATATTAAATTGAATGCGACCACTTTGTCCAATCTTCTGACGGATTCAAAGGGCTTGGCGGAGTTGCTGCTACTTGTTTTGAACCCGGTGCTGCAAGCCCAGGCCAGTGAACAGCTCAATGCTGAGCGCTATGAACGCAGCGAAGACCGTGCGGCCTATCGGAACGGTCATCGGCCTCGCACATTGTATACCCGCATCGGGCTATTAACGTTACCGGTGCCCCAGTTCCGGGTGGGCGTTTCAATACCGATATATTCAAGCGTTATCAGCGCTACGCTTGATGGGTGCGGTATTGGCGGAAATACACGCGTAATGGCAGACGCGAAAATACTTTGATATGGCTCAATTTCACGTATGGGATTTAAACCGAAAAAACCAAACAGTTGACGATATTGCCAGCATTAGCTTAACGAAAAATCAAAGTTTGCAGAACTGAATTTAAAGCAAAATTAGAACTTGACCGATATAGCGCTACGGATTGTTTTAAAATGGACGTCGACAACTGACGAAACAGCGTAATATCTTTAAACTCATGGCCACCACCAGTGGATCATAAATAGTACTTGGTTCATTCTAATATAGCCTATATTCGATGCACTGGTATTCGATAATTACGGTACGCGTCGAATTCTTGGTGCTGTGTTCCGTACGCATCATTATTTGTTATAAGAAGTTCAAATTGCATCCCAGGCAGGCTGCAAGAATATGATTATTATTTCACTCTTTATGTGGATTTTTCTCACTTTAAGGCGTTCAGTAATTCGACGTATTTTGTGCATCATGTTGGTAGAATCTGTTTATATAATTTATGCTGGATTAAACATTTTAATTTCCCTGTGATGACGTTGTTTTCTGAAATATGCTGGCGTAGTGGTAAGGTCCAACGTCAAGACACTGTTGCTGTTTAAATCCGGCGGGTTCTACGATATCCCGGACCTCTTCTGGCTGCATGCGCAGCCTGGTTTCCGGGCCACGTGGCTGGCCGAGGACCGTGGTTTTTTCGCGGGGCTGTGGATACCAATTAATAATAGCGAACCGGCCGGTGGCATTGAGGACGACCCGCACGGCCCGGGCCAACGCGGTTTTATCGGGCACCCCGTGGAACGTGTTGGCAATAAATACAAAATCTATGGAGGTGTTGATCAACTCGGGCAGGTTGCGCGCATCACCGAGGATAGAGCGAAAATTTTTGTTGTTGCTACAGGCGTTTTCAGCCTGGTATAGCAGCGCTTGATTTAGGTCCACTGCCCAGGTGAGCCCCGGATAGACCCATTGACATATCGCTGGTGTAAAGAGTCCGTAACCACAACACAGGTCCACAATTTGCATCCCCGGGGCCATATCGAGGGCACGTAAGACCGCTTGTGGATCTGGCCATAAGGCCTGCCACCAGTCCCGATCCGGCATTCCTGTGGCGGTAAACAGGCCTGAGGTATCACGCTGTGTATTCATGGTTGGTATCTCTGCTGTGGATCAGTTGCTCTAGGCATCATAACCCCTGTAAGGGCATACTTACCTCGTTATTTATCAGTCAACGGTGATTCTGGTAAC
>QILH01000289.1 GCA_003233255.1 Gammaproteobacteria bacterium
CTGGACAACACTTTTATCGACATACAGTCCGCCGTAATTGGCGCGGCAGCCGGTTATTTAACCTTATGGAGTATTTATAAACTTTTTAAACTCATAACCGGAAAAGAAGGTATGGGTTACGGCGATTTTAAATTACTGGCCATGATCGGTGCCTGGTGCGGCTGGCAGGTTATCCCGGCGGTCATATTAATCTCATCGGTCATTGGTTCGATTGCCGGCATTCTTATGATCATCACCAAATATCACGAAAAAGGTAAACCCATCCCCTTTGGTCCTTATCTTGCGGGGGCCGGCTGGATCGTTTTAATCTGGGGCACCGAAATAAATCAAACTTATTTGACGCTTTTTACCTGATCCACTAGCGCCTTTCACCCTCATTCTTATACAATTTATCTATGTATATAGTTGCTCTGACAGGTGGCATTGGTTCTGGAAAAAGTACCGTAACGGAATGGTTTCAAGCCTACGGGATTCCTGTGATTGACACCGATGTCATCGCTCGCGAAATATTATCAAACAACGTTGCTGTTCAACAAGAAACCATAAATTATTTTGGAAATGATATTACCCTCGCTGGCGGCGAGATTGATCGAATCAAGCTACGTGAATTAATCTTTGAGGACGAAGCAGCGCGTAAAGCATTACAATCGATATTACATCCGATCATTCATCAACAAACATTACAAAATCTAAAACAACTAGAGCGATCCGATGCACCCTACTGTATTATTGTCATACCCTTATTGGTTGAATCAGAATTTACTTATCCGCAACATCGTGTCCTACTGATTGACAGCCCGGAAGCATTGCAAATCGAACGCGTGTGCTCGAGAGATCAGTCCACAGCACAACAAATTCAGAAGATCATCGCACGTCAGGCAAGCCGTGAACAGCGCCAGAGTATCGCGGATGATGTCATCCTGAATGATAACGATCTTAGCTCACTGCGCAGCAAAATCGATGTCCTGCATCATCAATATTGCTCTTTAGCCAGACAATACTCGAAGGCCTAAGTTGTACTATCAGGAAATGTCCTGATACTTCGCCACCAGTCAAAAAGCGTGTACAATGCGCTATGAGTGAATCCGTCTACTATGAGCAACCGTTAAACGAGCGTATCCGCACTTTCTTACGGCTCGAGCACTTGTTTTGCCAAACTGATTATACCTTACGCGGTTTTTCAATCTGGGACAGTCGCAGTACCCTGCATGCCCTGGTTGATACGCTCGAAATCTTGAGTCGTTCCGATTTTAAATCGGAGTTGCTAATAGAGCTGGAACGTCAATCCAGCAAATTAATCGCCATTCAGAACGCCCCCGGCGTGGATGCCCAGCAATTGGATAAGGTCTTATCCGAATTACAGTCCGCAGAACAGGATTTACATAACCTGAATGGACAGATCGGACAACAGACCCGTGATCAGGATCTGATTGCCAATATCCGTCAACGCGGTCCTACCGCGGGAGGCGATTGCCCGATCGATCTGCCTGCCCTGCATCTGTGGTTACAACAAACTCCAGAACAACGTATTGAACAGCTTGAAGACTGGAATGGCCAGTTGTCCATTGTGCGCAAACCCGTTGCACTATTGCTGGGTATGATCCGAGAAGCATCCATGCCAGCAGATCAACAAGCCAGCGAAGGCTTTTATCAACAAAGCCTGAACAGTAATACGCCTATTCAATTGATCCGGGTCAGGGTCGCCAGTAACTTACCCTATTATGCAGAAATCAGCGCTGGGAAACATCGTTTAACGATTCGTTTTCTGGAACCCCAATCGGGTCGGCGTCCATTGCAGGCTCAGGATGACATCGACTTTAAACTCACCTGTTGTTCGATATGACAAACGAAGTTAAATGCCCCACTTGCGAAAAATTATCCGTATGGGATAAAAACAATTCATTTCGTCCGTTCTGTTCGGAGCGCTGTCAATTAATTGATTTAGGTGACTGGGCAAGCGAGTCACATCGGATTCCTGTCGGTACCCACAACGAAGATAATTTTTCTGAATACGAAGCGGAAAAATCGGATGAGTCGCCATATTAACTATTCGTAGATTAAACTGCTTTTATAATTTACCTGACTACAAATCATTCCATAACGCCGAGATGGCCGCAATACCCTGAGCACCGTGTTGTCGAGCCACGGCAAGATGGCTGATACTCATCCCACCCAGCGCATAAACCGGTATCGGTATTTGTTTTACGATATCGCCGAAGTGTTCCCAGCCTAATTCAGGCTCGCCGGGATGTGACTGAGTCGCTAATACCGGCGATAACATGGCAAAATCCGCACCCACGTCTACTGCGTGTTGCAATTCTTCTAACGTATGAGTAGAAACCGAAAAGAATTTATCGTTCGCAAGCGGTCGTTGCCTACAATCTCGCAAACGTTGACCGGTATAATGGATGCCATCCGCATTGGTCTTTATAAACAGATCTAGTGAACAGTTTAATATTAATTTACTATCTGAATTTCTGGTTATCTTAAGTAAATCATTCGCTAGTGCCAGATAATCCGTATCGGATAATTCTTTTTGACGCAATTGTATTAATCCCAACCCCTGAGCAACGGCCGACTGAACTTTATTTTTACACTGTTCAGACGACTCAATTGCCCCGGTAATCACATAACACTCAGCAAGTTGCAGGGCTGAAATAATTGATTTATTCGCAGCAGGAAATGAAAAATTTTTTAAATCACAGATATCAACCCATAATAGCTCCTGCCTATCACAACTTTTTGGGCGGCCCGTAAACGCGGTAACATTAAATACATCTAAACAAACCTGTTTGTCATTATAATCATGAGGAATCGTAATCAAAGGTCGATATTTTTTTATTTCGATATCAAGTTCTTCAACCAGTTCACGCCGAAGTGCGCTTTCCGATGATTCCCCCTGCTCAATTTTACCGCCTGGAAATTCCCATAACCCGCCCTGATGTAAATGTTCGTGACGTTTAGAAATAAGCACCTGCTTTTGATTATTTGTGATTACGCCGACGGCAACATGGATACGGTTTGAGCTGGATTCTGGTATGGTCATTTGACTCATGATTGTTTTTTAAATATTTTAAGTACGATACTCTGCATTTATTTTCACATAGTCATATGAAAGATCACAGGTCCATACGGTCGTTTTCGCCTGCCCACGTTGTAAGTTTACGCGTACCGTAATCTCGGATTTATCCATCACACGCTGCCCCTCTGCTTCAGAATACGACTGAGCTTTGCCTCCCTGTTGAACCAGACAGACATCATCCAGATAAATCTCGACCTTATCAATATCAAAATCATCGACCCCCGCATAACCTACCGCAGCAAGAATTCGCCCCCAATTCGGGTCTGATGCAAAAAAAGCAGTTTTAACGAGTGGCGAATGCGCAATGGCATAGGCTACGTTCGCACATTCGGATTCATCTATGCCATTCTCAACCACGACATTAATTAGCTTGGTGGCCCCTTCACCATCACGGACTATTGCCTTGGCCAGCGTTTCACATAACCCATTTAATATATCCTGAAACAATTCGATATTCTGTTCATCGATATTTATTGTTGATTTCCCGGTGGCCATCAGCACCACCGCATCATTGGTCGAGGTGTCGCCATCAACGGTAATTCGGTTAAAGGAACGATCAACCGCATATTGCAAGCAGCTTTGTAGTTTATCCGAATCGATTTTAGCATCGGTCGCAATGTAACTTAGCATGGTCGCCATATCAGGGCGAATCATACCCGAGCCTTTTGCCATGCCGGTTAGATTCAAGGTCTGTCCATCTATTTCAACGCTGACAGAAAACAACTTTGCAACCGTGTCCGTCGTCATGATGGCGGTCGCCGCTTTACCCCAGAGTTGTGCATCAAGCCCCTGGCTCAACTCATCTACGCAAACGTTAATTTTATCAAACGGTAAAGCCTCGCCGATTACGCCGGTAGAAAAGGGCAGCACTTCTTTAGTTGCACACTGGACTACATTGGCAACCCCGGAACAACATGCGACTGCTGCATCAATTCCTGCTGCACCGGTACCGGCATTGGCATTCCCGCTATTGATTAATAAATAACGCGGCGACGCCTCTTTAAGATGTTTTTTGGCTATCCGAACCGGCGCTGCGCAAAATGCATTACGAGTGAATACCGCCGCGACATTCGTACCCTCGGCCAGTTCGATTAAAACCAGATCCTCGCGAGCGGGGTAACGAATATTGGCGGCAACGGTGTTTAATCTGATACCGTCAATCATATATGACAGTTCTTGAAGAGCAGAAGATTCTATCATGGCTAAAAAAACGTTTCGTTAAGCTTC
>QILH01000263.1 GCA_003233255.1 Gammaproteobacteria bacterium
CTTCTCTTTTGGGTTTTGCTTTTAATTTCCCGGTTAACCAGGCTAATTTAACATCAAGTCTTTCAAACCAGACCTGCATATTTTTATAATGTTGTTCTGCGAGGATTTCGGTTGGAGCCATAATCGCCACCTGATAGCCAGACTCCACGGCCTGCAATGCCGCAAATACTGCGATCATAGTTTTACCCGAACCCACATCGCCCTGAACCAGTCTCTGCATTGGGGTCGGCTGCTGTAAATCGTGTTTTACTTCGCTAATAACTCGCTGTTGTGCTGCAGTTAATTTAAACGGCAAGATCTCCAGCATCGCCGCTTCCAGTTGCAATGGATTACTTAAGGCATGTGCGGTTTGGTCACGATTTTTATTTCGTAATAAACGTAAACTGCTGGTGTGTGCTAATAACTCTTCAATCGCAAACCGTTCCTGCATGATATGCGTATGTTCCTGTAGATCATAAACCGGCGCATCCGGCGGCGGTCGGTGAATATATTCTATAGAAGGAATTAATTCTGGCAGGTCGTTTTTTTGCATAATTTCGGCGGGTAATAATTCATTTAGTTTTAGCTTATTTTGTCTTAATAACGTTAAGGCCTGTTCAGAAAGCTGGCGTAGAGTCAATTGGTGCAGACCTTCGGTCGTTGGATAGATCGGCGTTAACACTTCTTCGACCTGAGCAAGCTCGGTCTCTTCAGTAGTATATTTATATTCAGGATGAATCATTTCAAGTTGGCGAGCGCCTTTGCGTACTTCACCATAACACTGAATCCGCACACCGCGCGTCAACGCCGCTTTTTGTTGCGCGTTAAAATGAAAAAAACGCAGGCTTAATCTGCCCGTGCCATCACTGATCTGGGTGATCAACATGCGACGGCGGCCAAACTTGATTTCGGAAAGTTCGACCGTACCCTGAATAACGGCGTGATCACCGACGCGTAAATTACCTATCGGGGTGATGCGGGTGCGATCTTCATAACGAAAAGGGAAATGAAACAGTATGTCTTCAATGCAATGAATATTTAGTCGGGCTAGTTTTTCAGCGACCCTTGGACCGACCCCTTTTAACTGAGTTAAATCGGTACTTGATGCAGTAAACATAATGGCCGTTTATTTATAGTGAGTTACTCGATCACCATCACGGCATCCATTTCAACCGCAACCCCTTTGGGTAAGGCCGCCACACCGACCGCAGCACGAGCAGGGTAGGGTTCGACAAAATAATCGGCCATGATCTCATTAACGGTAGCGAAATGACTTAAGTCGGTTAGAAACACATTTAGCTTTACGATATCGCTTAACTCACCCCCGGCCGCCTGAGCAACGGCCTTCAGGTTGTCAAAGACACGACGAATATTGTCATTGATATTACCATCAACTAATTCCATTGTTTCGGGTATCAATGGAATCTGACCTGACAGGTAAACCGTATTATCAACTTTAATTGCCTGTGAATACGTTCCAATTGCCTGCGGCGCAGTATTGGTTTTAATTATTTCTTTCGCCATTAACTCTCTCCAAATTTCTCTCTAAACAAACCCCAGGTATTTTATTTTGTTAACCTGGTTATTCTCAATACTAAGCTGGCACCACGCAAGTGGCGCATAATTCGAGCAACATGATGGCGATTTTTTACCGCCAGTGTAAAGGTAATAGTGGAATGTTCGCCGTCGCGCTCGGCCATATCAACATTTTCTATATTGGCGTCCATGTCTGAAATCGCTGCAGCTATTTTAGCAAGCATACCACGCTGGTTTTTAACCAGAGTACGTAACTCAACTGAGAAATCACCCTCAACATTCTCACCCCAATCTACATCAATCCACTTTTCCGGCATATTACGATATTCGGCAACATTATTGCAAAGGTGGGTATGTATCACGACGCCACGCCCAGATGTTACAAAACCAAGAATATCATCACCCGGGATAGGCCGACAGCATTTTGCGTAGGTGACAACCGTACCTTCCGTACCTTTAATCGCAAGCGGTTTTTTATTGCTATCGCTGCTCTGCAATTCTGCTTCTAACTTGTCGTCGTCTCCCTGTGCTAGCATTCTTGCCATAATGGCCGGCATACGATTGCCCAACCCGACATCCGCCAGCAGCAATTCAATTCGTTTATACTTAAATGACTTTAAAACATGCAACACATTTTTTTTCGGTAAATCTTTTATTGAGGTTCCAAAATTCCCCAGGCTACGATTTATCAACCGTTCACCAAGTTGAATGGCTTCATCCTGTTGCAGGTTTTTTAAAAAGTGTCTTATATTCGAACGCGCTTTGGCGGTGTGCACGAAGTTAAGCCACACCGGATTGGGGCCCGCAGCCGGTGAGGTAATAATTTCTACGGTTTGACCATTGCGCAATTCAGTACGTAACGGCATTAGCCGTCGATCAATTTTTACCGCGACGCATTGATTGCCGACATCGGTATGAACCGAATAGGCAAAATCGACCGCCGTCGCGCCACGCGGCAACTCCATGATGTCCCCTCTGGGCGAAAATACGTAAACTTCATCGGGAAACAAATCAAACTTCACATTTTCGAGAAACTCCATTGAGTTCCCGGCATGTTGTTGTATCTCAAGCACATCCAGTAACCATTGACGAGCGCGTACCTGCGCGCTATTACCCGAACCATCACCGCTTTTATATAACCAGTGTGCGGCAATTCCAGCTTCGGCCACCTTGTCCATATCGGCCGTGCGGATTTGAACCTCGATTGGAACACCATAGGGGCTGAATAAAACCGTGTGTAACGACTGGTAACCATTTACTTTCGGTATGGCGATATAATCCTTAAATCGTCCGGGCACCGGTTTATACAAATTATGCACCGCACCCAGCACTCGATAACACATATCCACTGACTCGACGATAATTCGAAATGCATAGACATCCATCACCTCACTGAACGGCAACACTTTACGGCGCATCTTGTTATAGATTCCATAAAGATGTTTCTCGCGCCCTATAACTGTAACGTCAAGATCTTCCTGTTTCAACCGCCCTTTAATCGATTGCTCGATCTTGCTGACGATCTCTTTACGGTTACCGCGTGCTTTGCGCATGCGTTCATCGAGCACGCGATAACGCATGGGATAAACCGCCGCAAAACACAGATCTTCAAGCTCCAGACGAATTGAATTCATACCAAGACGATTGGCAATCGGCGCATAGATATCCAGCGTTTCACGGGCGATACGTTTACGCTTTTCCGGACTCATTACGTTCAAGGTCCGCATGTTATGCAAACGATCGGCAAGTTTGACCAGGATCACACGTATGTCACGTGTCATGGCCAACATCATTTTGCGAAAATTTTCTGCCTGCGCTTCGAGCTTTGACTCAAATTCCATGACATCAAGCTTACTCACGCCATCGACCAGCTCGGCCACCTCTTCACCAAAAATATTGGTCAATTGTTCTTTCGCTGTGGGGGTATCTTCTATGACGTCGTGCAATAAGGCTGCGATCAGGCTTTTATGATCCATGCGCATCTCGGCAAGGATCCTGGCCACGGCAACGGGATGGTAGATATAGGGTTCGCCGGTTTTGCGGGATTGTCCGTCGTGCGCTTCGGCACCAAAAAGATAAGCCCGATAAACCTCAGAGATTTGATCGGGCTCAAGATAGTCCTCAAGTATTTCACACAAATGGCTAATACGAAAAGCAGTAAGGTCTCCGTCTAGTCGAATATCTGTGATCGGCGCGGCAATCGCCTAGGCTCCTGGTCCTTTGTCTCCGCCCAACAATCCAGCAAAGGGAGAAGGCGCAGGTTCGGGTGTTTCAGCTGGAGTGGCCGCATCGGCTGATGGCGTTTCTTCCTGTTGCCCGTCGCCGGCCGCAGTTAACACCTGTTTCTCGATACCGGGCACGGATTCCATATCGTCGAGACTGATCTCAACACCACCTTCGAGCTCTTCCTCAATGACTTCGGGCTCATCAATCGCCTTGGGATCAATCAGTCCCGCCGCAATTTCGCGTAAGGCAACCACGGTAGGCTTGTCATTTTCCCAATCGACTAATGGCTCTCGGCCATTCGCGATCAAACGGGCTCTTTTGGTCGACACCAGGACCAGTTCAAAACGGTTATCAACTTTGTCGAGACAATCTTCCACGGTTACGCGTGCCATTGAGTACTCCAATTTTATAGTAGGTAAAATACGACCTGGTCAGTTGCAGGCAAAAAAACGCCCATATACGCGAACCAGGTTCATCAATTCAGAACCCTGAAGTATACTGCCTAGTCTTTGATCAT
>QILH01000054.1 GCA_003233255.1 Gammaproteobacteria bacterium
GTGGAATATAATCGCGGTCTGAGCCCGCTCCTACAAGATATATTCTTATGATTGTGGCGATTTTATCGCTTAACGTGGACTCATATTTGGAACGGTTATTTAGCCATTACTGCAACAGCTCATCTTCAATCGGGTGATAGCGGCAGGCCGCATTGATCAGTGAGTTCGCCGTTAACATACGCACACCATATACCTCGGCTTTCACTGAATAATTCGTTTTTACTCTATCTAATAACAGATCAAAATCGCCATCGCCTGATAACAGGATCACCGTATCCACCTCGCTAGCCACTTCCATAATATCAATGGCAATGCCGACATCCCAGTCGCCCTTGGCCGAGCCATCGCTGCGCTGAATGTACGGTTTGAGTTTTACCTCGAAACCGATGTGCCGTAACGCATCCTGAAACTTAAGTTGCTTGTCATCGTCTCGTTGCGTGGCATACGCAAAGGCCGTGCAGATTTCGCCTTGCTCGGCGACCCGGCGCCACAGCTCCCGATAATTAAACTGACGCCCAAAAGCCTGGCGGGTGGTGTAATAGATGTTCTGCACGTCGGCAAACAGGGCGATTTTGGTCATGATAAAACTCGGGTAAATACCTAAATTGGGCCTGAATTGTACCGCAAATGGGCTTATTTCGGTCTTTTGTAGCCAAAATTGGTTAATTTTGGTAAAGATTTCAATTTCTTAGCGAATTAGCTGGATTTATGGTCATTGATACGGGTAAAATGCGCGCGATTACGTTTTATCCTGGTTTTTTTAAAGTGTCCTACCGCAGTATTTCCTGATGTGTTCCCTGTAAATTACCCTGATGTGTTCCCTGTAAATTACCTCGCATGATTTGTAACATTTTTTTAATTTTAATTTATTGAGGTAATACACAATGGCAACAGGTACCGTTAAATGGTTTAACGAATCTAAAGGTTTTGGTTTCATCGCACCACAAGATGGCACAGCAGATGTGTTTGTTCATTTTTCTGCGATTTCAAGCGAAGGTTTTCGTACCTTAGCTGAAGGTCAGGCCGTTTCGTATGACGTTGAAAGTGGTCCAAAAGGCCCACAGGCAGCGAATGTGCAAGCAGCATAATTACCGGGTGGCTTAAAAAGCCATAAGGTTTAATACTGCTAGTAGCGATTAAAGGCCCGCCGGTTTCGGCGGGTTTTTTTATGGGTTAGATTGTTTCAGAATAAAAACGCATAAACCAATATACTGCCCGTGGCGGCCATCATATAGATATAAGAAAGCACAAAGCCAATCCCGCCTCGCGAACTGCCCGTCAGCGGACGCAATAAAATCGGCATCGAAATGATGTAGGCGACCAACCCCGCCAACATACTCCACCAGTAATATTCAGTAAACAAAGCCAAAATGGGATAACTTATTGCCTGAATAACCAACACAATAAAAGCCACATTGGATTCAGAGCGTTGTTTCTTTGGTAGCAGTTGGTGAGTAAAAAACGCCGATACAAATAGAAAAGCAAAAACATAAAAAGGCCAAACCGTTAATGTTGTATCTTTATTAATAGTTAATTCAACCCCGGTTTGCGGCGATGATAACAGCCCCTCATGAAACCAGATAAAGTAGGCAATGATGGTAACGATTAGTCCGCTACTTCCGTATAGCGCAATATCAAATTTAAAAAATGGGCACCAGTTCTTTTTATTTGCGATAAACATTAATATACCGAAATACAGATACAACGGGACAAGATATAACAACGTTAGCCAAAAATGCTCGGTATAAAATAGTGCGATGAACGGGGTAAAACTTAACAAAAAGCTACTGTTGCGGGTATTGAGATCAAAATCAATATCCGGGTCATTGTTTGCCTTACGTTTGGCCTGATAATCACTATAAATGAGTAGTGGGAAAATAGCGGCAAGCAGCAGCAGGGTTTGAACTAACGTCACGGGTAAGACCTTGTGTTTAAGTTAATCTTGCTAATCAAACTACACGATTCGAGGGGCGCTATGCAATGAATGAAATGTTAAATTGTTACTTTAACCCGGCACCTTACCATAGATCTCCAGCATGTCTGGACGCTCAGTGACGTAATAATGAACCCAGATATATACATGATTGAACAAGGCAACCAGGATCGCAGCTTCAGAAAATAGAAGTAGCCCCGGTAAATAAAGGATCATCAGGCCAAAAACATACATCCCGTTATCGGTGTATTTAAATATACCCTGTTTGACATAGGGTTCGCTGTAGTTTTTATCAAAATGATCAATACCGTAGGCCCTTTCGATAGTAAAATAGTTTTTAACCGAATAAAAAAGATAAATAATCAGAGGCGTAATCAGAGCCGCGATGCTATAGGCAATGGCAGGTTCTATCTTAAGTGAGTTACGGTTGCTTATGGCAAGAAAGATTATAAAAATGAGTCTGCTGGCAAAAAGCACCGAAAAACCAGCGGCATAAACTTTAAAGGCCCTTTGCACGCCAAATCGACTGGAAAACGTTCTTTGATAGAGTTCCAATCGCCAGATGACCAAAACATAGATTTGGTGAACAACCGGAATGGTTATTGCCAGCCAGAGCCACGCATGAGTATTTGCTCCCCAGTATGAGCCAGTTAAAATATCAGGATTTTTTTCGATATAAAATTTGATTGTGTAAACAAGAACTGACAGCGCCAGCAAATGCCAAATTTGGTATTTAAATATTTTATTGTAAGCCGTCACGCACAGATCCTCTGACGTTCATAGTATGAAATTTCGGTTATTCTCTTTGGGATCGGTTGGACAAAATAGTGATAAGTTTTCCTGAGATCGCGGCTATAACTGGAAACACACATAACGCAATCGATGTTATTAACAATAGCCCTGCCCATGATCGTGTTCCCGGCGGACCAAATGCATAGGCATAGATATTTTGGCCTAAATAGATACCCAGTAAATAAACCAGGATACTTTTAGTGTCTTTTGCAAAAGCGAAATAAAATGCGCCAGCAGACATGATTAGCTGGCCGATTAAAAATCCGATACCGCTGTCAAAAGGTTCAAATTCATCGGCAACGAGTGGAACCACGAGCCAGCTAATCGCCCCCAGTATAATCCCGACGCTAAATGACAGTGTTTTTATATGTTTCAACTATAACGACCCGTTAAGTCGTATGTAACTTTGGCTGATTATGCAGAAATAGCACCAGGTTTTTGACCGAGGTAACGTTATTCCAGTATGGGTTCTTTTCAGGATTCTCTGTGTTTATTCCTAATCGGTTTGCAACGGCCAAATATGCATCATCCAGGTCATCGGCGTCCAGGTGATACGTTTCTTTAAATAGATCGCTACTTTTGACAGGAAAAGGTTTTCCATCGTACTTAGCAAGGCAGGCCTGAACTTCACTCCAAACCTCCCGCATTATTTTCGTATCGATCTTTCGGTAGTCAAAAGACCGAGCATATTTGCAGATATCGGCCTCACCACGGTCAAACGCGATTTTCTTCATGCGCCTGTGATCGTAGATCATCAAGACCAGTATGAGTATTACGCTAGCGGTGATAATAATGGCAATTTCCATGGTTTAATTTACCTGTCAATGCATGTTCAGGATTCGGTTCGAATACGCAATAATTATACTGCCATAAATATTGAGTCCTATCTGCCCTTTTCCGTTAAGTAAATGGCAATATAATTAAACCCTGATAACTAATATTAGCGATAAAAACGTAACATGCACTTTATTGCAAAGATATTTTCCTGAACTTCCATCGGTTCGTAACGTCTAACTACCTCTGGAGGCATGTCATGCAGCTGCGAAATCCCACAATTTTTCATGGTCGATACGCGCGTTGGATGGTGTATGGCATCACTATTATCGTGTCATCGCTAATCTTATCCCGTAATTCAATCTCATTTACCCGCGACAATGGATTTGATCTGTCCGATGCATTGGTTCCGCAAAGTGAAATCTTACATGGCGGGCCGGGTCGTGATGGCATCCCGGCGATCGATCATCCGCATTTTGTGAATGCGATGGACGTGGATTTTTTAAATGATAGCGATCGAATTCTGGGGCTAGTGTTTGATGGGGTCATCCGAGCGTACCCGATTAAAATTTTAAATCATCATGAGATTGTCAACGATAACATAAACCAGCAGGCGATCGTAGTCAGTTACTGCCCGCTGTGTGGAAGCGGTGTGGCCTTTAAACCCGAGTTGAATGGTAACAACAGCTTTGGAGTTTCCGGCTTACTATATAATAGTGACATGTTGCTTTATGATCGAGAAACGGAATCGCTCTGGTCACAGATTATGGGTTCAGCGATAAGCGGAAAACTAAAGGGCAATGAGCTAAAAGTTCTGGTGCTGGAAAATACCAGTTGGTCTGCCTGGTTACAACAGCATCCAACGACCCAGGTTTTATCAACCCGCACCGGATATTTTAGAAACTATGATCGCCATCCTTATGGCGACTATGATGTTAATGCCGGGCTGTATTTTCCCGTTGCAAACAATAGTTCCCGTTTCCATCCAAAAGAACGAGTGCTTGGTCTACGAATGGGTAAAAAGACCAAAGCTTACCCTGTATCAGAGTTAGAAAAAAATGCTCAGACGAGCTTTGTCGATACATTTGCCGGGCGGAAATTAACGATTAAGTATGATTCGCAGAGCCAAACGGTCAAGGTATTAAATGCGCAACAGAAACCATTGCCTGCGACGATGTTGTTCTGGTTTGCATGGTATGCCTTCCACCCGGATACCGAGGTATTTATTAGCCAAAATAAATAAGTACGGCGAAGCCACGTTTGCCAACCATAAAAATAATCCCTTAGTCTGAGTTTAGTAGGTGAAAAACCTCGCATCCTGCTTTGTAAAGGCATATGATATTTTGCACGGCCAGTTCAGAGAAAAACTATTATCAATACGAACTAAATTAACAGACAGTGGGCGATAAAATTCTGCGCATCGTCAGGGAAATGAATGGAGGAATTGTCATGAGTTCAGAAAAACCGAAAATTGCCTGTCTCCCGAATGGNNNNCTATTATTTACTGAATGATCTCACCCCGCAGCAAATTCCAAATATCCAAAAATCGACCGGGGATGCCTGTACGACAATTACCGGCGTTGCTTTATGTCGTTGTGGAGGTTCGAACAATAAACCTTTTTGTGACGGCACTCACGGCACGAATGGGTTTACCGATAAAAAATTGACGGATGGCAAGCTCGATAAACGCGAAAATTATGTGGGCAAACAAATAACCATTCACGATAATCGTGGTATTTGTGCGCACGCGGGGTTTTGCACGGACAATCTAAGTGCCGTATTTAAACTTCGTGTCGAACCCTGGATTGACCCTGATGCAGCGTCCACTCAGGAAATTATAGCGACCATTGCGAAATGTCCATCGGGAGCCTTGAGTTACACGATTAATAAGGTCGAACACCGGGATCATGATCGCCCTCCGATGGTAACCGTCAGCAAAGACGGCCCCTATAGGGTAACCGGTGATATTGAACTCGTTGAACAGCCACGAGGCGAAGGTGCATCAACGGAGCACTATACACTTTGTCGTTGCGGGGGCTCAAAAAACAAACCCTTTTGTGATGGAACGCATTGGCATATAGGATTCAGGGATGATAAAAATTAGCAGGTTATTCTGATCTGAAATGTTGAAAAGAAACCGAGATTCGAGGATGGACTAAAGTGAAAAATCATAGCGGCAAGTGTGGTTGCGGTAAAGTTGAATATGAATTTGAAGGCGAGCCAATAAATTCTGTATTTTGTTACTGTACGGAATGTCAAACTCATACGGGTTCTGATAAATGGTTTGGTGTGTGGGTGCCAACGGACAAATTTAATTTTACCAATGGAACCCCCCAAAAATATACCCGCATGGGTGATGGCGATCACGAGGTGATACATCATTTTTGTGAACACTGCGGTACGACCGTATGCGCGGAGATAACGATTGGTAATTTTTATTCGGTGAACGTTTCAAGCCTTGAAGAAAATAATAATTTTTCTCCGAAAATGGTGATTTACGCGGCGTCGGCGTCTAAGTGGGCAGTATTTCCTGAGGGCATCCCGAAGTTTGATATTTTACCACCGGGTATGGGTGATAAATAACGATATGAACTCAGGGCATCGGCTATGATGAAAGCGTTTTATGCCCCAACCCGGTTAGTCAGGTTGACTAATGATAACCAGTGAATAACCAACCGCAACATAATCGTTAATCTGAGCTGGCCCGGCGGCCGCGACGTTTACGTATTCCGGGAAATCTTCTTCAGTGAATCCTTGCCATCCGGCATACGTTCCGCAAACATGCAGTTGCACCCCTTCTTTGTTTAACTGCTGCGTTAAACTGTGTACTTTGGTTTGTTTTTTAGCTTTATCGGTGGTCAAGGCAAATTGTTCGCTGCCATGGGTCACGATGGCGACGTCAATCTCGGGATACCGTTTTTTTAGTTTACTGATATAACCTTTGACCATCGGCAACGCCCAGTCGAGGCTGTTGCTTTTGCCGGTGACAATCTCAAAAACCACACCCATCGGTTCTTCTTTTAGTGCAAGTATCTTTTCGATTTGTTCTGCATGTGGGATGACATTGGCATAGACAAGGCCGTTTAGTAACAGGCCAGATAGTAATAATGTACTCATTCCCATGAAACGATGATGTATTGAATTCATGCTTCCCCCAGCAGTTGAATTTTATGGCAAGTGGTTATGTAGACCGTGGAAAGGGGGAAAGTGTTCCCTTAACTTTGGAAGAAAATGCAGTGAAGAATTGAGAATGGGCCTAGCCGCCTGTTTTCGACATGAAGCGGACGATCTTTTGCGGGTTACTATCAAATTCATGGCGTTCAGGCTTGAGTTGAATTGCTTTGCGGATATGGTGTTGCAGTTCTTCATCGCTGCAGCCCGCCCGCAGAATGTCGCGCAACGGGTATTGCTCATCCTGGCCGAGACACATATACAGGGTGCCATCGACACTAAGCCGTACCCGATTACAGGTATCGCAGAAGTGCTGTGAAATTGGGGTGATAAAGCCAATGCGCAAATCGGTGCCGGCAACCTGTACATAGCGAGCCGGGCCACCGCCGGGCATGACGCCG
>QILH01000238.1 GCA_003233255.1 Gammaproteobacteria bacterium
CCACATCCTGCATCTTATTTGACACGCTACTCTTGCTCATACTTCTTCAACAAAACTCCTTCATCACCACAACAACTGGCCGCGCATTTCTTGACCGCGTGTAGACTGTCCGGATCAGCATCCAGATAAGCATCAACAGGCAGGATGGTTTCAGCACAATCACAACCCTTGTCATCATAAACATAAACGTGCTCCAGCCCTGCATCTCGTGCCTGCTGCTCAGCGGTCCACATGATTTCAGAAGGGGTGGGAGGAATGTGCGACAATTTGTATGCCGGGAAAAAACGCGTAATATGCCAGGGGCTGTCGGCGCCCAGATGTTCGCGTATCCATGCGGCAATGCGTTGTAGTTCTGCCGGGTCATCATTTTTACCGGGAATAATATTAGTACGTGTCTCAACATGCATACCGAGTTGTTGAGCTTTTTCAATTGAATTCAGCACCTCCTGCACACGTGCAGGCTTGCAAATATCCTTATAAAAATCATCGCTCAGGCTTTTAATATCTGAACAGAGCACATCCACAAGGGGTGCCATCAGTTCCAGCGCCTCATCGGTGACATAACTATTTGAAACATATACCGTGTACAACCCCGCTTCTCGCGCCAGTACCGATACGTCCAGAACATATTCCAGCCATACAGCAGGCTCGGAATAGGTGAACGCAATACCGTCCACCTTATGGCGTACGGCGGCCTGTACCAGTTCTTCAGGGGTAACATAAGGCGCAGTCGAGGCACCGTGTGCGAGATCATCCAGCGCTGAGACACCCCATGAAATCTCAAGGTTATGACAGCCACCACAGCGAAAATTACAGCCATAGCTGCCAACAGACATAATACGGCTACCGGGGCGATAATGTTTGACCGGTTTGTCCTCAATGGCACCAATATCAATGGCCGACAGAATACCGTACGACAGGTTATATAAAGTACCATGCCGGTTCACATGCGCCTGGCAGAAACCACGTTGACCATGTACCAGTTTGCAGCGCCACAGGCACAGATGACAACGGGTGGTGCCGTTGTCCATTTTTTCCTGTAAGCGGGTTTCAACCAGTTGGTAGTTTGCAGGGGCCTTGTTGCTTGCGGGCATTGTTTTAATTCCGGAATTGAGCGATTGCCTACACTAGGCCAATTTTACATTGCCATCAAGCATCAAATCGCAGGGTTATTTAATGAAAAACCAGTAATTACAGTGATATAGATAAGTATCTGCGCTAACGAACACGGATGCAATCATGTCCTGTTACTTGACTTGAGGTCCTCCAGCCTGTTTAATAGCGCCTCCTTTCAGAGGCATAGCGGTACTTCAGCACTGATTGGACGCAATAATTCCTAACAATGGCCGGATAGCTCAGTCGGTAGAGCAGAGGATTGAAAATCCTCGTGTCCCTGGTTCGATTCCAGGTCCGGCCACCATTTTTTTTGGCGGCATCGTACGAGTAGCTTCTCAGTATCGTGCAGTTACAAGCTTTGCTAGCTAGTGTAATTAGGCTCATACGCGAGCCTCCACCTCAGATGGATACTGTCACCCCGCGTCGTTTTCTCGTTCTTCTGTTCATTCGCGGCGCCACTGAAAAACCGACGAATGATAGCGGGGTTAGTAATGTTATAGGTTAGTTAACTCTATAGATGTGTTTTGCGTCTTACGATACCCACTAAACCTATCAGCCCAAAGCCAAACAGCAGTATTGACGCTGGTTCTGGTACGTCGGATGGGCTTATTGAGAACACTTCTATTTGGCCAAACTGTAATTGACCTGCGGAAGTTTGTGGGAGGCCAGTTATGGAGCAAGCATAGCCGTTGCAAGACCCATAGCTATAAGCGTATGTATATCCGCTTCCGAGTGTATTGTTAACCCATATATCACTACCTTGGCCGAATGAAGGCCCGGAAGCGGTGACATTTACAGTTTGTGCAATACCCTGATTATCGAGGCGCTGTGCTTGCATTATATTGCTTGTGAGATTGAAGATGAAGGCGGTACGGGCTGCAAGATCGTTAGTAAGCCTATAGCCAGTAGTTGAGTCCCAGCTTTGTGGATTATAGCCACCGATAATTATTGACTCACTAAAAAGACCATTTGCATCACCTAATACTTCAATTATTGAAAAAGTTGGTCCTTGCCCATCCACTGCATTGTGGAAATCAGTTGAAGTATCAGACGAAGTTTTGTCGAATATATTTGTTAGGTCTAGCTGACCTTGACCGAGCCATGACTCAAGTTGCGTTACGTTTGATGTGCTTAGCAGATCTGAGCCGCCAATTACCAGCGCATACGCAGATGTACTCATGCTCATAATTACAGTGAAGATTGCTACTTGAAAAAATTTCGTATTCTTCATAACTAGATCCCTGTTAATCTTATTGATGTGAACCGATTATAAACATATAGCGATAATCAGGCTAACTTAATGTATGCCTTAAGTTAGAAAATCAGACTAATTAAGTGTAAAGAAATTCGACAATGGTCGTGTATGTCCGTCTTCATCTGAAATATAATGGACATAATAGCAAATACGATTATTGCTAGTGTGTCAGATTTGTGTCAAAAATGAAGGGTTATTGAGGTATTTACACTTTACCAGAGTTTGCAAGCGCCGTAAGTGCATGATTTATTAATAATTAAAATTACTCGAATATTCGAGCGTTTGATTGAAAATCCTCGTGTCCCTGGTTCGATTCCAGGTCCGGCCACCATCTTTTGCCTTTGGCAACATCAAGTCCCGTAACATCCGAAGTCGCCAGTTTAGATCCTTTGCTGTGCACTCACCCTCACGCAAAACACTATACGACTACCCTATTCATTGACAACCTATTGATTTAATAGAGTTTACTTCGATTTGTTAGGGTGGTTGTATAGGTAATCTGCAGATAATTCATTTTCACTTACCGGTCGTTTTCAGTTTTATAACTGTTCACCCTGCGCAAAATCTGAGATAGTTTCAACTATACATTAGCAGTAAACCTAATAACCTAATTGAAAGGATTCAAATATGGCCATGGTACAAGAAGATAGTATTTCAGTGTCTGATTCACCTAAGCGGTCTCAGCATGAGTTGAGAAAAATGCGCATCGCTATCTACAAAAAGAAAATCCGCGCTAGAGATTTATTTAAGGGTGTTAATGGTGAGACGTTTCATGTGCCGGAGTCTTTGAGTGCCAGGCAAGTGAATTTCAAGGCCTTTGTAAAAGCGAATTTCGAAACAGATTTTTCTGAACCAGGATCCTGGCCTGATAACATAAATAATTTACCTCTCTATATAAAACTAAAGGCCTACTCAGAGACGCGTTATGGTTCTGCGACGATATATCGTGTCTTGCAAGATAATAAAATAGCCAGCTTGCGCAAGCGCAAAGTATTTAAGGTGCGATATGATGATGGCATGAATGGCCAAAGTGCTCGCGGCGGTTTAGATTTCATCCGTATATCGAACAACTTTCCTAACAGCCTGCCTTATCAAGGTGGCGAAAGAAAATATGATCTTGCTATTATTCATCACGAATTTGGGCACACGCGGTTTTTTAGAAAACCTCAGAATATGAAAATAATTGAATTTCGTCTTGAAGATGAAAGGCAATCTGTTATAAATCTTGAGAACCCGATTAGAATACAAAAAGGATTAGAGCCGCGATATACATACTTTAATGGCTCACGTACTATTAATATCATCACGGGGAAAGACTCACCTGTAGAGCATACTGTTTTAGAAAATGACCCGACTAAACTTGTAAAAATTGGAAGTAAGGGTGCGTATCGAAAATGAAAAACTTTTTAAAGCTCCAGCTATTACTTATGTTGATGATACCCTTTCAGCCTGTATTTGCTGCAACTCCGATCGAATCAGCATTCATGAATTTCTTTAATACTAAAGAATATGGTGCTCTATCAAAAAGAGCTAACGTAAGTATCGTTCACTCAGGTGGCATGGTGGCAGATTCAGAAATGCAAATAGATCTTGGGTTTAAGCTGAAAGGGGTAGAAAAGGTTTTAGTATTAAAAATACCCAGTTCAGGATACGACAATTATGGATTGTTAAATAAAGCCTGTCGTGATGAACCTGTTTTTATTGCTGGCTATAACCTTGACCCTGGCGCCGATGTTTCAAATTTAAGCTTGCGTATGCGATCTCAATGCGGGCAATCACTAATTCGGTTAGTGGTTTGGGTCAGAACAGCAAAAGGTGAATATTATAGAGGCTACATCGAATTTAAAGCAGTATCTAGC
>QILH01000135.1 GCA_003233255.1 Gammaproteobacteria bacterium
TATGCAAAACGCATCGCTGAACTGCAATCAAATTACGATAACCTGATATTTATGGCCTGCGCCAAGGCCATCGCCCGAGTGCAACAACGAACCGGAAAGACCGTTACCCTGTTGCCTAATACCCAAATCGCACCATCTGCAGTGGGTGAGGTATTAAGTCGTCAACGTGAAGGCTGGACTTATATAAAGATTTAAAATTGTTTTACTGTTATATTTACCGCAATAAACCCATTTGTCCTGAGCGCAGCGAAGGATCTTCTGTTAAGTGATTCAGACAAAACAAAATAACCGGAGTATTCTCTTCACAAGATCCTTCACTCCGTTCAGGATGACAAGCATCGCGAAGCGTATAAGGTAAGACCTATGACTTAAAGCAGAACGCGCTCGATACCACCTTGTTTAGTTTTGTTGACAAAATCTCGCTGCCAATCTTTGCCTAACAGGGCGTTTGCCAACTCTACAACCATGTAGTCAGTCTTTAGTCCTGTATCCTGTCGATAACGTGATAGGCCCTGTTGACAGGCTGGGCATGAGGTCAATAACTTCACTTCCTGATTATCGACTTTTTGTTTACCAATCAGGGAAGTAATGCCCTGCTGTAATTCATTTTGTTTTTTGAACCGAATCTGAGTCGCAATATCTGGGCGCGAAACGGCAAACGTCCCGGCTTCGCCACAACAACGATCACTTAATTTTACTTCTGAATTCATTAAAGTTGATACAACAGAAATCGGAGCATAATGTTTGATCGGCGTATGACACGGATCGTGATACAGGTATTTGGTCGTATTCGATTCCGGCATGCGAATATCTTTCTCCATCAGGTATTCATGAATATCCATTAAGCGGCAGCCGGGAAAGATTTTTTCAAACTGATAGGTCAACAGTTGATCGATACAGGTGCCACACGACACGAGCACCGTTTTAATATCTAAATAGTTAAGCGTATTGGCCATGCGATGAAATAAAACCTGATTGGCAATCGAGATCTGTTTACCTTGATCGGCATTGCCACTGGATTTTTGCGGGTAACCACAACATAGATATCCTGGCGGTAACACCGTTTGCACACCCAGATCATAAAGCATCGCCAGGGTTGCCATCGCTATCTGGCTGAATAAGCGCTCCGATCCACAACCGGGAAAATAGAACACGGCTTCTGCGTTTTGTTCAGCTATATTGGGATCACGCAGGATTGGGATCTGCTTATCGTCCTCGATGTTTAATAATGCCCGCGATGTTTTTGCCGGCAAATCACTCGGCAAGGGTTTAGCAACAAAATGCACTATTTGTTGTTGCAGCGGAGCCTTACCCACGGTAGATGAAGGTGATTTTCTTTTTTTAATCAAAGAGTTAAATATTAGTGAAGTTCGACTTTGTAATGGGTAGGCTAACTTCGCAAACACCAGACGCATCGCTTTAATGCTTGAACTACGGGTTGTATTTAAAAATGCAATTGATAGCTTAGTCGCAATATTGATTTTACGCTTGCCATGCTTGCGTAATATTTCCCGCATGTGCACCGAGACATCGCCAAAATCAATATCGACCGGACATGGAGGAAGACACTTGTGACAGACCGTACAGTGATCGGCGATGTCATTCATTTCCTCGAAATGCCGTAAAGAAATACCTCGACGAGTTTGTTCTTCATATAAAAACGCTTCTATTATTAGCCCTGTCGCCAGTATCTTATTTCGAGGAGAATATAATAAATTGGCCGAAGGAATATGCGTATTACATACCGGTTTACATTTACCACAACGCAAACAATCTTTAATCGATGTATTTAAGGAACCTAGATCACTGGCCTCAAGAATTAGGGCCTCCTGTTCGACTAGCTGCAATGATGGTGTATAAGCATTACGCAGATCTGCATTGGCCTGTAACTTTTTGGGATTGAAAACATCATTGGGATCAACTTGATGTTTATACTCAGTAAAAGCTTTAACCGTTTCAGCATCTAAAAATTCTAATTTAGTAATGCCAATACCATGCTCACCCGAGATCACACCATCTAATGATTCAGCTAACTTCATAATACGCGCCACAACTTTCTCGGCAAGTTGTAGCATTGGATAATCGCTTGAGTTAACCGGTATATTGGTATGCACATTGCCATCACCGGCATGCATATGCAGGGCAACAAATAAGCGCGAAGCGCGTCGTTGTTTGTGCAGCTGATCTAATTTTTCTCGTAGCCGGAAAAATGATACGCCGTTAAATATTTTAAACAATTCTGTTTGAATACTACTTCGATACGAAATAGTATAATGGCCATGCTGAATCAATTGAAAAATCGATTCACCATAAAGTTCAGGTTTAATTAACAGTTTTTGGACAAGTACATCAGGAATCGACGTCTGGTCAAGATTCTCTAGCAAGTTTTGCCAGATCGTCAAGTTGGAAGAAATAATTTCTTTTGCCTGCTCGATTTTTGCAAGCAAAATCTCCTTTACCACGTCATCAGCAAGGTCCGCAAATTCATCATCAAGCAAAGGTTCGATAGTGGCAAGCTCATCCTCAAATAATGATTGCACCGACAGTAAAATATCAATTTTATTGTTTATTGATAATTCTATATTTATTTTTTCTATGCTGTCGCTGTATTCACCTAAACGCTCCAGGGGAATCACCACATCTTCGTTTATCTTGAAAGCATTCGTATGAGCTGCGATTGCCGCAGTCTTCGCCCGATCCAGCCAGACTTTCTGACGTGCTTCAGGTGCAACGGCAATAAATCCTTCTGCACCGCGTTGTTGTGCCATTTTAACAACATGCAGTGCCGCCTCATCAACCAGCGATTCATCATCACTAACGATATCGATTAACAGGATCATTTTTGGGCGAATTGTTTTTGCCGCCTTGGTACTATAACCAACTGCTTTTAAATAGCGCTGATCAAGATGTTCCATACCCGCTAAATGCACATTTTCCAGTGCATCCAGATAACTTTTGGTTTCTAAAATCGCAGGCACCGCTTTTTGAAGATTTGGATCAAAAAACTCTAAACACAATGTACGAGTATGCGCCGGCATACGGTGCAAAATAAACTCGGCTGAGGTGATGATGCCGTCACAACCTTCTTTTTGCACTCCGGGTAAGCCACCCAGAAATTTATTGGTCACATCCTTACCAAGGCCTTGTTTGCGTAGTTGTTTTCCAGGAATATTCAGGCTCTGCGTTTCGCCCACCAATGTTTGTCCATCGGGTTCGTAGTGGGAAATTCGAAATTGCACTTCTGCTTGTTCATGAATTTTATCCAGATTATGATTCATACGCTCGACCACTATCCACTGGCCATCTGGACGTACCATCCGCCAACTCAATAGATTATCCAGTGTCGTACCCCACATTACGGCTTTCTTACCGCCGGCATTCATCGATACATTGCCACCGATACACGATGCATCCTGTGACGTTGGATCAACTGCAAATATATAACCAGCCTCTTCCGCACAATCACTAACACGACGGGTTACCACCCCGGCCTCGGCACGAATGGTGGCAATGGGTTCAGCATGCCCCGCAATATGTTTGATCTCGACATTTGATAGTTGTTCGAGTTTTTCGGTGTTGATCACCACACAGTTATCGGTCAACGGCACGGCACCACCGGTATAACCCGTGCCTCCGCCTCGCGGAATAATGCTTAACCCTAACTCGATACACGCCGCAACCATTGCCTGCACCTCGGTCTCAGAATCTGGGTTTAACACTACTACCGGAAACTCAACCCGCCAGTCAGAAGCATCGGTAACATGCGATACCCTTGCCAGCCCATCAAAACAAACGTTATCGAGTCTGGTGATTTTTTTAAAACGTTTTTTCAATCGTCGGCGCAGTAATTGCTGACTGGATAATTTCTGATTAAATGCACTCACGGCCATGCGTGCAGCATCAATTAGTTGCAAAACCAGCGGATTTTCGACCGCCCGCTGTTCGATTTGATGAAGTCGATGATTTAAGGCATCAATAAGAGCCGATCGACGTTTTCGAGTGCTAATTAAATCTTCCTGAATAAAGGGATTGCGAGTCACTACCCATAGGTCACCCAGCACTTCGAATAACATCCGCGCCGAACGCCCGGTCACGCGTTCGCCGCGCAACCGATTAAGCACATCCCACATATCCTCGCCCAAAAAACGAATCACGATCTCTTTGTCGGAAAACGAGGTGTAGTTGTAGGGGATTTCGCGAATACGACTGGTCATGTTGGAGCCATTTGTGCGAAGACTCTCAAACCGTGGCTTGCATTAATTAACCGCCGGACGTGAAAAGCGTGATCGCAGTACTCGCAGACTAGAACTCGAAGGAACTTACCCAGCCATTCCTGTCTATATACTGACCCTGTCGGCCTGAATAACACATATAAAATGACACCTAAAATGAAAAATCGGTTTATTCTTTTTGCTACGATTCTGATTCCTGGCTCAGCCGCTGGATTGGCGATTGAAACGCCAACCAATGCCGAAACGATTGGTACTGGGTGGCAACTCACCCTGAATCAGGATCTGATTATTCCCGGACAAAGTGCGGGGATTTACCTGCAATATGGCAAGGTAATCACCGAAGTAGAAACCGATCAATATTACCCAAACTGCCGACTGGAAGTGCGTGACCCACATGATCAACCGCAGACCGTAACGGCCGATACGTTCATTGTTTCCCGTGTTAAATGGACCGAAGAGGATGTTTTGCTGCATTCGAATCAGTACGCAGCCTATGGCATGATCCTCGCCTCAAGCCCCACCGCTGATGACTATACCACCACACTCTATCTGCGCTCCGAGCAGCAACCTGATGTGACCCGGCTCATCTGCAAACACTGGGAAGAC
>QILH01000191.1 GCA_003233255.1 Gammaproteobacteria bacterium
AGCATACATAAATTCAATTGATAATTTTTCTGGCCGAATAAGTTATCTATCGTGATGTCTAAAAATTTGTCGTCGTAGATTTGAAACGTACGTGTTTCTCCCTTGGCCTTGCTTACCTGTACCAGGGTTTTGTTAATCGATCGTGGTTCAGTGTCTGACATCAATTAGTATTCTTGTCATGAGGTGAGCTGCAATACTAGCGCAAAACAGCATGGAAATTAATAGCACAGCGCATTTTGTGATAGAAATGTGAACAAATCTGACGAACTTTTGTGCCACACTATACTCAGAATTAGACACATTCCAGAAACAGAATTCGGAGTTACTATGCTCATAAAGCGCCCCCTTGATATCCCCAGTATTCCCAGCTCAGAGATTACGGATGAAGCCGTTTATCGAGATCGCCGTCATTTCATGCAATCCCTGGCCGGTATTTCGCTGTTGCCACTGCTGGGCACGGCGCAGGCCGGCTACGGAAACAAGCCACTGAAACATGAAAAGTCAAAGATTTACCAGCTGGATGAAGATCTGACCTCCCATAAAGACATCACCCATTACAATAATTTTTACGAATTTGGTACCGACAAGTATTCACCGGCCAAGGGTGCTCAGCAGCTGACGACCGACCCCTGGTCGGTTACGGTCACTGGTGCGGTGGAGAAGCCCGGCACCTACACCCTGGAAGATATCCTGCGCCCACATGCACTGGAGGAGCGCGTCTATCGTTTGCGTTGTGTCGAGGGCTGGTCAATGGTCATCCCGTGGATTGGGTTTCCATTAGCCGATCTGATTAAACGCTTTAATCCGACCTCCAAAGCGAAATTTGTCGAATTTACGACCCTGGTGCGTAAAGAAGAAATGCCCGGTACGCGTCGTAGTACCCTCAACTGGCCCTATAAGGAAGGTTTGCGTATCGATGAAGCGATGAATCCTTTGGCGTTAATGGCCGTCGGGCTCTACGGCGAAACGATGCCAAAACAAAATGGTGCCCCGATTCGTCTGGTGGTGCCCTGGAAATACGGTTTCAAGAGCATCAAAAGTATCGTCAAAATTAACTTTGTCGAGTCTCAGCCGGTCTCCAGCTGGGAGGAAGCCATTCCACGTGAATACGGATTTTATTCCAATGTTAATCCTGCCGTGAGTCATCCGCGCTGGAGCCAGAAACGTGAACGCCGCATTGGTGAATTCCTGAAGCGTAAAACGCTGATGTTTAACGGTTATGAAGAACAGGTGGCGGCGTTATACAAAGGCATGGATCTTAGTAAGAATTACTAATCCTGAATTAAACTTTGCCGATAGAATAACTCATGCCGAATCGACAGCGAATACCGCTAAAAATAGTCTTATTTACCCTTTGTCTGCTGCCACTGGCCTGGCTGATTTTTGCGCTTTTTACTGATCGCTTAGGTGCCAACCCGATCGAGGTGGTGACTCGCAGTCTCGGCGAGTGGGGGTTGATGCTGTTAATTGTGACCCTGACCATGACTCCATTACGCGATGCCAGTGGTCAAAGCTGGCCGATTCTGGTTCGGCGCATGCTCGGATTATTTAGCTTTTTTTACATCCTGCTGCATTTAAACAGCTATCTCTGGTTTGATCAGTTCTTTGACTGGGAGGAGATTGGGCTGGATATAATTAAAAGGCCTTTTATTACCTTCGGAATCCTCTCGTTTATCGGTTTAATCCTTCTGGCGGTGACCTCAAACCGCTGGAGCCAGCGAAAACTGGCCAAAAAATGGCATTCGCTGCATCGTCTGGTTTATCCGATCTCAATTCTCGCGGTACTGCATTTTTATTGGCTGGTGAAGCTGGACACGGTGAGACCAATCCTGTTTTCCCTTGTTCTGCTCGCGCTGCTTGGTTATCGAGTCATCAAGGCCTACATTCCTCCGAAAACTGTTTCAAATCGACAAATTATGGGCTGATCGGCCCAAAATGCTGCATATTGCAGTTGAGGCGGCAAATCAGTGCAGAATTTGTTCAGGATTAGTATCCCAACGCACTTCAGAATGTAATAAACTCATAGCTGTTTTTCAGGACGAAATTTAAAATCGGTCAGGATCGTGTCATACTCGGCCAAATTAATAAGAAAATTTACCGACAAACCAGCGAAGGTTTGTTCATTTATTTTAAACCAATCAGCTAGATATCAGGAGGAGATTAATGTCTCTTAACCGTCGTGAATTCATCCAGATTATGGGTATTGCCGCCACTGCAGGCCTTGTTCCAGGGTGTGATAAAAATGAATCCAGTGCAACGAAAGGCACCGCCACCAGTGGTGCCGCTGCTGCCCGCAGTCCTGAAGACCTCTATAACGTCCCCAAGTTTGGCAACGTGTCGTTAATGCATATGACGGATTGTCATGCGCAATTGAATCCAATCTACTTTCGTGAGCCCAATGTAAATCTGGGAGTTGGTAATAGCTTTGGCCAGCCTCCACACATTGTCGGTGACAAAATGCTGAAACATTTTGGCGTTGCACCAAACAGCATCGAGTCGCATGCGTTTACTTACCTGGATTACATCGAAGCGGCGAAGAAGTACGGTAAGGTCGGCGGTTTTGCGCACTTGCGTACTCTGGTTAAAAAGCTTCGTGCCGATCATGGTGCCAACCGTACCTTGTTAATTGATGGCGGTGATACCTGGCAGGGTTCCGGTACCGCCTTTTGGACACGCGGTAAAGACATGGTGGGTGCATGTAACCTGCTTGGCGTCGACGTGATGACCGGTCATTGGGAATTCACCTACCTTGATGAAGAAGTGATCTCAAACGTAAAAGATTTTAAAGGGGATTTTGTTTGTCAAAACGTATTCGTAAAAGACGAGTCCTCTTTTGATTATGAATTTAGTGAATATGAGGGTTTTGATGAAAATACCTCACGTGCGTTTAAACCCTACACCATTAAAGACATGGGTGGGGTGAGAGTCGCGGTGATTGGTCAGGCCTTCCCGTATACACCAATTGCCAACCCGGGTCGCTTTATTCCACATTGGACCTTTGGTATCCGTGATTCGGAGATGCAAAGTATTGTTGATACGGTGCGTGAGACTGAAAAACCGGATGCGGTGATCGTAATTTCACACAATGGTATGGACGTGGATCTGAAAATGGCCTCAGTCGTTTCTGGTATCGATGCCATCTTCGGCGGGCACACCCACGATGGTGTTCCTGCTCCTACGGTTGTGAAAAACAAGGGTGGTCAAACCCTGGTAACCAATGCCGGTTCTAACGGTAAGTTCCTGGGCTTCATGCAACTGGATGTTCGCAACGGCAAGGTACAGGATTTCCGTTATCGTTTGTTACCCGTATTCTCAAATCTGCTGGAAGCCGATACAGAGATGACGTCGTATATTGAAGACGTTCGTAAGCCCTATGTTGAAACGCTAACGGAAGAGCTGGCGGTAGCCGATCCGGATGGCGGCGAATTATTCCGCCGTGGTAACTTCAATGGTACGTTTGATCAAATCATCTGTGATGCGTTGAATGCGGTTAACGATTCGCAAATTTCGTTGTCACCTGGCTTCCGTTGGGGAACCACGGTGTTACCAGGGCAAACGATCACCATGGATAACGTCATGGATCAAACCTGTATTACGTATCCTGAGACCTATTCACGTGATATGAAAGGTTCGGATCTTAAACTGATCCTGGAAGATGTGGCCGACAATCTGTTTAACGCGGATCCATACAAACAGCAGGGCGGTGACATGGTTCGTGTCGGTGGCCTGGATTACACCATGGATATCAATAAACCGATTGATAAACGTATCACAGACATGCGTCTGGATGATGGTACAACGATTGACCTGAATAAAAACTATAAAGTTTCAGGCTGGGCAACCGTCGGCAGCAAGGCACCGGGTGAACCTATTTGGGAAACCGTGGCTAAATACCTGCGTAGTGAGAAAGTAGCCAAGGTCAAAAAACTGAATGTACCGAAGATCATCGGTACAAAAGGTAATCCGGGTATTGCTGAATACCGGGGTAAACAAGGTTGATTTTTTATTCTTTATAAACGACGAAAGGGAACTTCGGTTCCCTTTTTTTATTAAAAAATTAATTAGGGTCAGAGACGTATTTTCGTAGATTTCTTCGCTGAAAGGTATCTATGAAAATACGTCTCTGACCCGAATGGCACTTACTTAAGCGAAATATAGTTTATATATCGCTAATTTAGCCATATCCGTCATTCCCGCGGAGGCGGGAATCCAG
>QILH01000015.1 GCA_003233255.1 Gammaproteobacteria bacterium
TTTGGCATGCTTTCATTTTGGGCGCTCATGATGTTACTTACATCACGAGGCCCAGGTCGGGCTACACCAGTAATTGAAGACAAATTATCACTATAATTTGAAGGGGCAATTCGACGTAACATCGTGTTGGATGATCCCATTTCGAGATCAATTAGATTGTTAGAAGAGCCATCAATAGTTCTAAATTCACCATGTATTCGTGATGCCTGGTTGAAAATTATTTGACCTCTTGTGATTCTGCGAATTGGTGATACACCAGTTTCTGGAGTCGAGCGATCCACTTCTTGCAATTGTTTTCCTACTAAATTGCCTACTTCTAAAGTCAGATTTGATGCCTGTGCGTGAGCATCTACTGTTACGGCGAGAATTGCCGCAAGGCTAAAAAGGAACTTTTTAAACATTATGTGTATCCGATGGTATTTTCGACGAATATACAATGCATAGAATTTTAATCTTTGACATCAGTTCCGTTTTTTATAATAAGTTCCCGCAATTTTTCAATTTTGTGCACGAATTCACAAAATTATCTCGCAAAGGTTAGATATCTGCACAATAGGTTCGGAGATAACTCGTTTTATCGGCCACAAAATGATCAGGACGATAAGGGCTATTCAAATTGGACTTAATCAGAGCCTCTCTAAGAAAACTCTGCAAAAGGTAGGGTTTCCTGTGAAGCAAGGATCCCCAAAAACGTACCGGAATAACGGATGGTTTGTGACCATAGTCCCAGGCCAGCAAGTGTATTACTTCAAATTTCCATGATCTTACTGGGAAAAGGAGACGTCCCCCTTATCCTATCTTCGTAACAGCCCTTGATTTTTCGAATCTGAGCGTCTCGGTTGGATGGCGATTTCAACTCATCGATGCAGCACTTTATCTTAGAGCAAAAAGATGGGCTCAAACTCCTCGATTTAAGAGGCGTCACCGACGCATTCTGGAGCCGATTGGAAATATTCCACCAGCAGGTTACGAGCTGATATATTATCGACAACTCGAAGAGTCATCCGAGGCAGCACGACTCACACAAAACAGCCCCCGGAATTCCCAGGGCGATTCAATGTTCCATGACTTGGAAAAAGAAGAGATTGCCTATGTACATAAGACCGCGGCCCAGGGATTGGAAAGATGGTTCAGGCTTAATATGTATTGATGAGCAGTTCAAGTCGGTGACACCCCAAAAGTGGGTGTTTTTTATATAAAATCAGTTAGTTACAGGCTATATTGTGTTGAACGTTGGGACACTAGTGATGTCGCCTGTAGAATGCGAAAATAAGTATGCCAATAATTAAACCGTCCGTTTTATTGGGGAGACCTCATAACGTCCCCTTATGCTGTGATTATTCTCGACGCATGTATTGGATAGTGCTTCTGCATCCATAAATAATAACTGTCTTACAGGCTCCTGCCGTGATGCTATATTCTCTTGATCGAAGAAGGGAGTTAAGATGAAAATTGTTTTATTAATATTGGCCTTAATCATTACCCCGGCCATAGCCGCTGATAACCCGTCAATTAAAGAAATGTTAACAGTCGCTAACCTTGCCGGATCGTGTGAAACAATGCAGAAAATGGTAGAAGTCCAAAAGGAAATACAGCTACCGGATGGAGTTGAGTTCGTCACACGATTCTGGCAAATCCGCGCGGCTGATCTCGGAGTTACAGTTGGGCAATTGACCAATAGATGTAAAGACATCAATAAAAGGTACGATCAAATCCAGGATGAGTTAGATGCGATATAAGATTAGCGTCTGTTATCCTTGACACCAGAATCGTTCTTTATTGCGGCCAGCGAAGAATCACCCCAGGCCAAGATAACGCAGACACTCAGCATTGAGTATCTCTTTTGCCTTTTCAAGAATCTGTTGTTCCTGCGTGCCTGATAATTTCTGCTTGTAGTCACCCACATTACCCTTGCGGATAAATCCACCGGGCTTGAACACCGGTTCCCCCATTGAATTCCTTACAAACTTGTCCGCGTTGGCTTTCATCCAGTGGAAAGAAATGTACTCATTGACGGCCAGGCGCTGGGTTGGCGAAACTTCCCAGTGAAGAAACGCAATGATTCGATCAACACAGGTATCGATATCATGCTTCATGTCCTCGTACCTGAGCCAGAGCAGGTTGTCATCATTAAAGTGTGGCCACCAACTGGCAACGTTGCGGTACCAGGCCCCAAACTCCATCCAAAGGTGAAACACGTCATCAAATGTCTCTATTTGACTAAAGTGACCTCGTGCTCGTACTTCATCAGTCATATCCATGATGTGATGATAAAAACTTACCATACAGTCACGCGGGTCACGCGATGACATGATGATATTGACCCTGTCAGTGCCGGGTGTCTGTTCGTAGGTGCAGTGAGTCTTGAAGATGCGCGGTGATTGAATGGCGGAATATCGCTCAAGTACCTCTGTATGACTGAGGCCATCGCGTGGCAGCTCCAGCCAGGGGACGACACTGTCAATGCTGTAAAATTCAGGATCTCCGCCGCTGCGTAGCTGGTGCAGGATATTCTGCATCCAGGTAGTACCGGCCTTGGGCGCGGTAGTGATTAATACATCATCGGGTCGCGCCTTGAAGTTAGCGAGCAGGTAAGGATCGTGTGTTGGATCCGACTCGCCCCACCGTGGATCCAGTACTGTTGTGATTGTCATCGTTGCTCCACTTCTGTCCAGTCATTCTATAATTTTCAAACGTAAAGGGGACGTTACCCTTTCGTCATGTTTCGAAGAATCGCATCATCCATTGCGCCCAGAGGTTCGAGTCAGGTATGCCATCGTCAATTTTTTCGCGCGCGCGTTTGCGCTCCGGCTCGGAGATCGAGGTCATGCAATTGAGGAAATTATTCATCGCGCGCAGTGGTTGCTCGGGATGACCCTGCAAGCACATGATGTTATCGCCGAGAGTAAATCCGAAATCAGGATAGTTTTCGCTATCGACAAAAGAAACGGCGGCTTGCGGTAATTGCGTTACCCGTTCCTGGTTGAAATGATAAAGACCGGTTGAATGCGCCGGCGGCTGCATCCAGTCATACTCACGGGTAATATCGAGTTGGTAGTTTCCGATCATCCAGCCCTGTTCGTTGTGGCCAACACTGCCACCAAAAGTTTTTGCGATCAACTGGTGACCAAAACAACTTCCGATAATTCGTTTGTTTTTACTATCGGCGGCAATCACCAATTCTGACAGTTTTATAATCCATTCATCATCGTCATGGACACTGGACGGACTGCCGGTTATCAAAAAGGCGTCATAGTCGTCCAGACTGGCTGGAAGATCACCGATAGTAGCAATAAAAGTATCAATTTTTGCAGCACTGTTTAAAGGTGCCAGCAAGTCATAAAACTTTTTCGAGTCGCTAATACCCTCGTCATCTTTCCAGTAAATACCCGGAACTGCATCCATGATCGCAATACGAATTTGATCAGCCATTTCATAGTCCTGGCAATAAACCCCATGCGCATGATACAAAAGATCCTGTAACTGGCAACAGATTGCGCTGTTATAACCTCGACGAGACCCGAATATGACACCTGAAGAATTCCGCCAGGCCGGCCACGAACTGATTGACTGGATCGCCGATTATCGAACCGATATCGAAAAATACCCGGTTCGAGCCCAGGTTGAACCGGGAGAGATTAGAAGCGGCTTTTCCGCCGAACCGCCGAAAACGCAACTATCCGCGGCACAGATGTTGGCCCAACTGGAGCAGAAAATTGTTCCGGGCATCACCCAGGTCCAACATCCAATGCATTTCGGCTGGTTTCCATCGAATGCGTCGCTGGCTTCCACTCTCGGTGATATCGCAAGTTCGGGGCTCGGCAGTATCGGAATCTCATGGGAAAGCTGCCCCGCGTTAACCGAACTCGAAGAAGTCGTTTGCGACTGGTTGCGCCAACTTACCGGGTTATCGGACAAATGGGAGGGGTGTATACAGGACACCGCATCGACTGCCTGTTTGACCGCATTACTGGCGGCGCGCGAACGGGCCAGCGAGTATGCCCAGAACGCAGGAGGTTTGCAGTCGCTGAACCATCCATTGGTGGTTTACAGCACCGCCGAAGCCCATTCATCGGTGGTCAAGGCGGCGCTACTGGCCGATTTTGGTAGCGACAACCTGCGATTGATTGAAATGGATAATCACAGCCGGGCGATGAACGCGGAGGCGCTTTCTGCGGCAATCGAAGCCGATCTGGCGGCAAACCGGATTC
>QILH01000187.1 GCA_003233255.1 Gammaproteobacteria bacterium
TTTATTTTGTTGCTCTGACATCTTTTTTTACAGAGTTCGATGCTTATTCGTTCTCGAACACGATCACTTTTCCAGAAGCTACGTCCGGGCACGTATAACTCATATGGTCATGCAATTCATCCCGGGCATCAAGACTAGACGCGCTTGTCCAATCGCCTGCTATCTCCCTGAGTTTAATTACTATTCAGCTTTATGACATAGACTTGCAGATCTTTTTACACACTCCGAATATGCATTCATAGAAAAATAAATGGCGCAACTAAAACGACTGTAAATAAAATTTTCCTCATTTAATATAGTGAACAAGGGCGTACATATAAATGTACATGTTATTTTAATGTTTTCCAATATAATTTGCGAGAGCCGCCGCGTCCGCAGATTATTTCAAGTGGATTAACCTAAAACCTGGCACAAACCGCGTAATCCAATAAGTTTTTATCCGCATACTATTGGCCGGTTTTAACCGGCCAATAGTATTTCTTTCCGAGTTAATCCCTCGCCACTGGATCCAGTCAGCAATTTAATCTCCTTGTTTTATTTCTAAACCACCTGCTACAAACCCCGGCCTGCATTTCCACTGATAAACATAAATTGATTTAACCAATATTGACTCCCGGCTAACATCCGCCATGGTATATTTTACAAAACCATATAAATTACCCGTTGTATATCCTCCGTAAGCACTTTACTCTATATATATGAAAGAGTTTGCCCTTATTCTGGTCAGCACCATCCTGGTCAATAACTTCGTGCTGGTAAAATTTCTTGGTTTGTGCCCCTTCATGGGGGTATCGCGTAAGCTTGAGACCGCCACCGGCATGGCCATGGCCACGACCTTTGTCCTGACCCTGTCTTCCGTATTTAGCTATCTGGTCAACACTTATTTATTGGTTCCTTATGAGCTTGAATACCTGGATCTAATCGCCTTTATTCTGGTGATTGCCGGGGTTGTACAGCTCACCGAGATGATCGTGCACAAGGTCAGCCCGCTTCTATATCAGGTGCTGGGGATATTTTTACCCTTAATCACCACCAATTGCGCGGTTTTAGGCGTTGCCCTGTTAAACGTGCAAAAAAACAACGGCTTCATCGAATCGTTCCTGTACGGTTTTGGGGCCTCACTCGGATTTTCGCTGGTATTGATTTTATTTGCCGCCATGCGTGAACGAATCAATGTTGCCGATGTGCCCGTCCCCTTCAAAGGCGCGGCGATTGCCATGATCACCGCCGGTCTAATGTCGATGGCCTTTATGGGTTTTTCCGGTCTGGTACAAGGGTAAGCGTTATGTTGGAAGCGATTCTTGTATTAGCCACACTGGCCATCGTGTTTGGCCTGTTGCTCGGCTTTGCCGCCATCAAGTTTAAGATTGAAGGTGATCCCGTTGTTGATAAGATTGACGCTATCCTGCCCCAAACTCAATGCGGTCAGTGCACCTATGCAGGTTGCCGTCCCTATGCACAGGCCATTGCCGATGGTGAAGCGGACATCAATCAATGTCCGCCAGGAGGAGAACAGGTCATTATCGCTCTGGCTGATTTACTGGATCGCGAACCAAAACCGTTAAGCGAAGAACATGGCGTTGAAAAAGAAACCAAAACCGTGGTCATCATCGACGAACAGATATGCATTGGTTGTACGCTGTGCATTCAGGCCTGTCCAGTGGATGCCATTCTCGGCGCAGCCAAGATGATGCACACCGTGATCAAAGATGAATGCACGGGGTGTGACTTATGCATTCCTCCGTGCCCGGTTGATTGTATTTACATCGTGCCACTGGAAGACACTCTGGACAACTGGACCTGGCCCTATCCTCAGGAAGAGGATCCCGAGCATGCGTAAATTATTCCGCTTTCATGGTGGCATCGTGCTGGAAGGGCATAAGCAAATGTCCCTGCAACATCCCATCATCACTGGCGAAATCCCCAGGCAATTAGTGCACGCCCTGCATCAACACATTGGAGAAGCGGCCTATCCGATTGTCGACGTCGGCGATCATGTTTTAACCGGGCAAATGATCGCACAGGCAGACGGTTTCGTTAGTGCGCCGGTACATGCAGGCAGTTCGGGAACCGTGGTCGCCATTGAAGATCGCCCCATTGCCCACCCATCGGGATTGCAGGGACCGTGCATCGTCATTGAAACCGACGGCGACGATAAATGGATCGACATTGATGATGAGGTTGAAGATTACAAACGCATGGACGCTTCACATCTACGCAACCTCGTCCGTGATGCAGGCATTGTTGGTTTAGGCGGCGCAGGTTTTCCATCGTTTATCAAATTGAATCCTGGAAAAAACGCTTCGATAAATACCTTGATCCTCAATGGCGCAGAATGCGAACCCTATATATCCTGTGATGCGGCCCTTTTGTTAGCACGCCCGCGTGAAATCATTGATGGTTTAATGGTTATCCGTCATGCGCTACAGGCCAAACAATGCCTTGTTGGTATCGAAGACAATAAACCGGCCGCAATCAAGGCGCTAAAAGCCGCGTTAACCTCGCAGGAAAAAACCATTATTGACGTGGTCACGATACCCACGTTATATCCTGCGGGTAGCGAAAAGCAACTCATTAAAACCTTAACCGGCATATCGCTCGCCGCCAAACAGTTACCCATACACCATGGTATTGTCTGTCATAACGTGGGCACTGCAGCCGCCGTTGGTCACGCTATTCGTAAAAACCGCCCATTGGTTTCACGCATCGTCACCGTGACTGGCGATGCAATTGATAAACCCGGTAACTACGATGTGCGACTCGGCACACCGATGATCAATTTATTACAACAGGCCGAGCTTCAATCTTACAAAATGGAACGCTTGATCATGGGTGGCCCAATGATGGGCTTTGAAATAAGCGATTTAAATTCGCCGGTGCTTAAAACCACCAATTGCTTGTTAACCATTACCGAAGAACAACTGCCGCTGAATAACCATGCGATGCCCTGTATTCGCTGTGGTGAATGCAATCGCGTTTGCCCGGCGAATTTACTCCCACAACAACTTTACTGGCATGCTCGCGCACGCGATCTTGAACAAGTGCAAAATTATAATTTGTTTGACTGTATAGAATGCGGTTGTTGCACTTACGTTTGTCCAAGTCATATTCCATTAGTCCAGTACTATCGCTTTGCAAAAACCGCTATATGGGCTCAGGAGCAGGACAGAAAAAAATCAGATCATGCACGCGAGAGACATGAGTTTAATCAATATCGAACTGAACGCAAAAAACTGGAAAAAGAAGCCGCACGACGAAAAAAACAGGCGCAATTAAAAAAATCCGATACCGATGAAGTAGCGGCGGCATTAGCCAGAGTCTCCGCTAAAAAATCTGAGAACGCTCACAAAAATGAAACAAAGCTGGAAAAAGGATAACCTCGAGTGACGACCTTACATACATCGCCGCATACTCAATTTACCAATAGCGTCACGCGCATGATGCTGCTGGTGGTTATGGCTATGGTTCCTGCGCTGATTGCTTATATCTGGTTTTTTGGTTGGGGGATTTTGATCAATGCCGTGCTGTGTATAGCGACAGCAATAAGTTGTGAAGTGGCAATGTTAAAATTGCGCCACCGACCTATTATGCCGTTTATTACCGACTTAAGCGCGCTGGTAACGGCGTTACTCATTGCGTTTGCCCTGCCGCCGATTATATCGTGGTGGTTGCCGGTACTTGCCACGGCCTTTGCCATCATCATTGCAAAACACCTGTATGGTGGCCTGGGTTATAACCCATTTAACCCTGCGATGGCAGGTTACGTTGTGTTGCTCATTGCCTTTCCAAAACAAATGACGGCCTGGTTACCCGCCAATAGCAATGAACCGTATACATTAAGTTTTATAGAAAATTTACGGTATAATTTTTTTGCTGAATTACCCGCCACTACCAGCTACGATTTGATTACCCAGGCAACGCCACTGGATGTTGTTGAGGTTCAAACCGGCCTGGGACAAAGTATCGAACAGATTGAATCCAGCTTTGTCCAGATGAGCGGTTACTTTGGCGTAGGCTGGGACTGGGTCAGTCTGATGTTCCTGCTCGGCGGCCTGTTTTTAATCTCCAAACGCGTCATCACCTGGCAAATACCGGTGGCGATGATCGCCACGCTGGCGCTGTTATCGCTGGTCGGATATATATTCGATCAACAAACCAATCCTGATCCCCTGTTCCATG
>QILH01000226.1 GCA_003233255.1 Gammaproteobacteria bacterium
CGTTTACAAGACTACTATTTCCTGAAACCCAAACCGTGGGTGGTACAGGAACCATTGTGTTTGCTGATGGCGGTAATATCGCCCTAAAGGTTCTGTTGCCGCAAGGTGCCGGCACGGTGGTGACCTTTGGAGAAGATCTAACGATTCGTGGTGGCCTAGGCACTATTGGTAGTACGGTTTCCAACTTGATCATCGAAGGCACGATTTCTGCAGACACGGGGCAGTTTAATCTGGTGGGTCAATCGATAGTCAACAACGGACTGCTAGAGGCGCTCAACGGTCATACGTTGCGTCTCGATAACCTGACCGCGTCGCCAGGTGACCTGCACGCGGGACCTGGGTCTGTGCTGCAGTTCGTCGATGCGATAAGTGCTTTGAGCGCTTCGAGTGATGTCATGCTGGATGTCGGCCCAAGTGCGATACCAGGTTCAATTCTCGCGCTCTTTACGACCAATGTGCTCGATGGCACGTTGACCGTTAGCGCCGTGGACGGTTACATGCCTTTGGTGGGTACCAGTTTCACCATCATCGACCAGAGCGGTCCTGCAACGGGCACGTTCTCAACCGAGAACTCGGTGGGGTTGGGTGTTGGTGAGAGCTTTAACATTGACTACACAGGAGATGTAACGGCTGAGGTGACCAACTAGACCTTGAATTGTTGGCTGGAGTGGCCAGTGGGCAGACCTGCGAGGGTTTGTCTGCTGGTCGTTTCACTCAGGTGTTTTGCGCGACTTGAGCCTTTTGGCCAGCTTTAGTTCTCGTCAGGACGTGTTCTTCTGTGAGCTTGTGTTAGTACATTTGGCCAAAGCTCGGGAAAAGGCCTAAATTGCAGGTAGTTTGAGTAGAGCAGATTTGAATCCAGGCCATTTGGAAATAACCCTCGAAAGGTCCACTATTGTCTTGCAAAAGGGTGGGTGGGTTTGTAATATTCGCGACTGCGGATGCGGGGTGGAGCAGTCTGGCAGCTCGTCGGGCTCATAACCCGAAGGTCGTAGGTTCGAATCCTACCCCCGCTACCAAAATTAAAGACAAGGGGCTTACTTCGGTAAGCCCTTTTGCTTTTTATGGGTCGGATACGCCCACAACTCGCAGTCTTTCGGCCGTAGCGTGACTTGACCGAGTAGGCGTGTAAAACGGCTCTGGGCCGCTTTCAGGTGTTCTCCGGCGTCTTGCTTATCCGCTTCAAGATTGCGCAATCGCTCCGCTAGGCTGTCACTTACGCCAACGCTTTTGACAGCATCAACGACCAACGAGTCCAGCTATCAGTATTCTGATTACCGGAGAGCATGGTACCCCTTGGAACTCTAGATAATTTCATTAAGACCAACCGTACGCCGGGATACCGTGAGCATTTCGATACTCAAGCGCGACCAAGGGGCACCCTTGGATGTGATAATTGGCGCGAAGTTTATTGGAATATTATTGGAAGTTTATGCGAATCTTGCTAGAATGGTTAGCGTCATAAACATAAGGTATATTGAATGGCGTTTACGCCAAATTTTCAGATAACAGCAACGCTCACAAAACTTTTGATGGATATTGAGGCGTCTCGTCAGGCTGTTTCTAGCTTGCCGATAACGGTGCCCATATTGACATCTCTACGCGAGTCAGCGCGCCTTATCTCCACGCATTATTCCACGCAGATCGAGGGTAATCGTTTAACACAAGAACAGGTGGAAGACGTGCTCCATGGCGGAACATTCCCTAATCGAGAGCGCGATGAAAGAGAAGTAAAAAACTATTACCAAGCCTTGGACTTTCTTGATGCCCTGATAAAAGCCAAAACAGTACAGATTGACGAGCGCGATGTTCAAACTCTGCATGGATTGGTGATGGTGGGTAAAAAGCGCCCCTCATCCTATCGCGATGGACAGAATGTGATTAAAGACAGTGCGAGCGGTTCTATCGTTTATATGCCGCCAGAAGCCAAAGATGTCTCTGCGCTCATGCTTGATTTAATTGTTTGGATAAATGAGGCGGTCAGTAAGGCAGAGCTGCCAGTGCCTATTATTGCCGCCATTTCCCATTATCAATTTGCCACAATCCACCCATACTATGATGGCAATGGAAGGACGGCTCGATTGCTCACGAACCTAGTGTTACATAAATCAGGTTATGGGCTAAAGGGGATTTATTCGCTTGAAGAATATTATGCAACGAACTTGCAAGCCTATTATAACGCTTTGAATATTGGTGAGTCACACAATTATTATTTTGGTCGCGAGCAGTCCGATATTATTACTTGGATTGTGTATTTCTGTGAAGGTATGGCCGAGGCATTTGCCAATGTTCGTCTAAAAGCAAGTGAAGCGGCCAAAGGTGAGAAAACCGATCACAGCGCGATTTTACGTGAGCTTGACCGAAGACAAAAACAGGTACTCAGCCTGTTTACCAAAAGTAAATATATCACCACGCGCGAGATTGCCGAATTACTGAATATCCACCCGCGAACCGCGCTTAATTTGTGTAAAAAATGGGTTGATAGTGAATTTATAATCCAGCACGGAGATGCTAACAAATCCCGTAAATACGAACTCGCCGATAAATGGGTGGAACTGATTTAGGGCGTGGAGAGATTGTTGAACGTATCTAGTCAGTGTGCATAAATAAACTGTACGTTTATGAAAAATTTACCTCATTTTTCTGAAGGGTGCATTACAGTAACGGGTTCTTTGATGAAAATCTACCAGGGCCCCGGTTTGATTACAGACAAAACAGGTGCTATGATTTTGCCTGTACGTATTGATGGCATACAATACTCCCCCCTTATCTCGTATTAAACATCGAGTTAAAGCGCGATGGTTTCCAAAAATTACATTATTCAGTATTATCATCTTGAAAACTGGTTATGCCAGATAAGGAATGGGCGCGCAATAAACTCCCTGTTTTGCGCCCAGATTTAGTCTGTATTGGCTTGATCTGATTGAACGAACGCGTAGAAATAGCAGGGCTATTTTGAGCGTTCGTGATTGATGCCTACAGGTAGGTAAATAGAACACTGCAGGAGCAATTGTCGAAGATCGGGCACCAACAGTAGGCGCTTTAGGCAAAGACGGATCAAATATGGGATGCTAAACAGGGAAGTTATTGAGTGGTCGAGAACGTCGTAATCTGGCGGTGGATGTGTTAACCGACATTATGACGGAGATGGGGTTATGAATACACAAAATATTATCACCTATAAAATAGCCAATGAAATATGGGAATTTGAATGTATTCATCGATTGAACTACCAAACCTTCGTTCAAGAGATTAAGCAACATAAAAAAAATGTTGATGGCATCCTGGTTGATAAATTTCATAGTCAGAATACCTATATTATTGCAGTTTTAGGTAGAAAACTATTAGGCATGGTCGTATTACGAGGTGATCGACCGTTTTCTTTAGATGAAAAACTGGATGATTTGGATAACCATCTTCCTGCTTGTAAAAGAATTTGTGAAATACGTTTACTTGCCATAGAGAAAAACTATCGAAGATCGCAAGTGCTTCCAGGTCTTCTAGGAATGCTGATGGTGACCGCAAACGATAGAGATTATGATCTTGCGGTGTTATCAGGTTTTACTGAACAGTTAAAATTATATTTGCACTTTGGATGTGAAAAATTTGGCCCATTGGTTGGGAAACAGGGAGCAGAATTTCAGCCTATGTTTCTAACGATCAGAAAAGCATTGAAATTTAAGCAGCAGTCGAAAATATTACAAATCCAGTACATGTTAAAAGATACAGTGAAGAAGGTTGTAAATTATTTACCAGGCCCGGTAAATGTTGATAAAGAAGTTGAAAAGGCATTTTCAAATAATTCGATTTCACATAGAAGTGAAAAATTTCAAAATGATTTTGATCACGCAAGGAAATTACTCTGTAATCTTGTTAATGCTCATTCTGTGCAATTACTTATGGGATCAGGCACTTTAGCTAACGATGTTGTTGCGACGCATATTGCCTTGTTAAAAGGTAAAGGTGTTATTATTGAAAATGGTGAGTTTGGCAACAGATTGATTGACCATGCAAGCAGGGCAGGGCTTGACTTTATGCCTTTGCGTATAAGCTCGCATGAGGCAGTGACTGGCGAACTACTTCAGCAATTTCTAACTATGCATAAGGGCGTGAGTTGGGTGTGGATGGTGCATTGTGAAACGTCGACGGGAATATT
>QILH01000249.1 GCA_003233255.1 Gammaproteobacteria bacterium
ATGAAGCGAGTCAGGCTGGGATAACGGCCGCTGTCGTTTTCCAGTGCTAGCTCAATAAACCGGGTCAGGTTTGATTGGGCTCGTGCCTGTAAGTGTTCAGGATAATTGGCACGATAACGTGCCAGGACATTAGCTTCGCTGTAGATGCGATCGAGTAGATCGTGTACGGGTAAGGTATCGGTTAACTGGATCCAGCGAGTTAATAACACTACCGCGCGGTGCAAGGGGTGGTCTGGTGAGTAATCTTCGAGATGATCGGAGAGGTATTCAAACCAGTGGGCTTTTCCAGATAAAGGAAACAGATCATCATTGTGCGCAGAAAATAACGGTGAACGTAACACCCCGGCCAGAGCATGATTATCGAAGGGGGTGATTAACCACTGTAAAAGGTTAACCATATCTTTGATTTCGAGGCTATCGAGTAAGGTTCCGCGTTCGGTGCCGAGATAGGGAATGTGCGCCTCGCGCAGTGCGCGTTCGTAGTCGATGGCATGCGTACGATTGCGTATCAGGATTAAGATGTCGGCATGGCTTAGGTACTGACTTTGCTGCTCTGTACCGATAATAGTTTTGCTGTCGATCAAGGTCTTAATCGTATTTGCCACCGCTTGCGCTTCATAATAATGAAAGGTGGGTGCGTCGGGTTTAGGCGTATGCAATGGGTTGCGCAGTTCAGATGAAAATTCCTGTTGCGGTTCAAGCTTCGAAGGCATAGCGACAGGTAGCACCGTTACTGAACCGGCCAGTTCAGTTTTATGGGTTAAGTGTTCCTGAAAATCGGGTAGCGCGGCATCTGGATTATTTATGAAGAATCGATTCACAAAATCAATAATCGCCGGAGAAGAACGATACGACTGGTTCAAATACTGCTTCTTGGCATCTAAATGGGTCTCCAGCCATTTACTGGCGGTACTAAACAGTTTGGGTTCGGCGCGTCGAAATCGGTATATCGATTGTTTGGCATCGCCCACAAACAGCACACTGCGAAATCGGTCCTGTTCACTGGCGGCGATCTCGGATAATAGCGGTAATATCAGCTGCCATTGTGTTGGGTTGGTGTCCTGAAACTCATCGATCAATAAATGTTCGATACGCTGATCCAGTTTATACTGCACCCAGTCGGCATGATCCGAGCTGTTTAATAAACAATAACATTGCCATTCGAGATCAGAAAAATCCAGACTGCGATGAAAACGTTTGACAGTCTGATACTCATCGATGTAGGCCTGACCCGCGCCAATCCAGGCCGTGGTCAGGGTCAATGTTTCAATAGCGTGCATAGCCTGTCGAAGTAGAATTAATCGATCGCACTGTGCGTTATGAATAGCAATGAAATTATCGCAACCGGATTCGCCGAGATTCTTAATTAAAGTTTTGTTGCCGCTCCGTTTTCGAGGTGCATATTCGGTTGCGGTAAAAAATACACTCCAGATGAGTTGTAACGTATTTAAGTTGTGAGACTGGTCGTCTGACAGAGCCAGGGCCTGTTCAAGTGACTGCGAAAACACCTGGTTTGATTTTATTGGGTGTTTGTTTAATAAGGTGAGAAATTCAATGAGTTGTTGTCTTACCGTCGCGTCCTGAATATATTCTTCAATCAGATCGTCGACAGATTGATCTACGCGGGTATTGAGCTGCGTGGCCAGATCGGTCAGGTATGTTTCCAGTTCAAATCCGGGACAATTACTCAATGCCCACCATTCGCTACGCGCAGCAATGAATTTGTTTAACACCGATTTAGTTTGTTCCGTGCCAAAGTGACGCAACAACACGTCCATGTGAGTTTTTGTTCGCTTAGTATCATCATTCGAGTACGGTTGCCCGTTACCGCGTTCATTTGTGCGAGTTAATTTATTGGTCAGGCTGTTCCAGGCATCATCAATTAAATATCCGCTTCGCTCGACTAACTCAAACTCGGGCGGCAGATTGGCTTCCATCGGAAAACGGCGCAGCAGATCCTGACAAAAGGCATGAAAGGTGGTAGTGCGAACGTTCTGCGAGCTGTGTAGTAGATCTTCGTATAACGACCTTGCCTTTTCACAATACCGTGGCGAGGCTTTGATCCCCAGTTGTTGCGTTAAAGTGTGAACCAGTTCCGATTTTGAACTCGTGGCCAACATCGAAACGCGTTCCAATAAACGTTGTTGCATCTCGGCTGCGGCTTTGCGGGTAAAGGTAATGGCCAAAATGGAGGCCGGAGTGGCACCCTGAACGAGTAATCGAATGATGTGACTGACCAGATGGAATGTTTTACCGCTTCCTGCTGAGGCATGCACGCTGCTGAAATTGGCACCGTTACGGGATTCAATGGATGGGCTTGAGTTGGAGGACATAACCCCTAGCTTAAACAGCCTGCCGGAAAGGGTAAAGTCTGGAATGGGTCTAAATGGTAAATTTAAGCTGTATAAAAATTGACAGATATTGAAACATTCTGTAACCCAACGGATTGTAAAGTCTTGCTATGATAACGGCGTTCTAAGGGTTAACGTTTTTTATGTTTGTTCTTCATGGCAAACATCAGGATAGACTCACAAGGATTTGTGACCTGGGCAGGATTGCCTTTTAAGGAAGAATGACGGACTGAAAGCAGCGGCAGGATGCCGGTAAGGAAAGCTCAGCAACGAGCATCACTGCGTAATAATGATGGCGGGCAGGATGGCCCGAAAGGTGTTTCTAACGGCGACCTTTTGGTCGCCTTTTTTTATTTTAAAAATTTCCAATAAAATAAAGCTACGTAAAGTGCTTATCAGTTTCTGATAGAACATCTGGGTTTCTCAATGTTCTTTTCCATGATCAATATCGATTTTTGTTTTATATTGGTTGTGTGTTTGCCTGAATTTTCCCGTGGATCACTCAAATGCCATTCGCTATCTGTCTACATATTTTAGTTTAAAGTGTGGTTGCAAATACTACAAATTATGGGGTTCAATATCTAGTGCCAGAGGCCATTAATATGCCATGCGGGAATACGAGTAATGGGGTGACCCAACCTGGATTCAATGTCTTTAATAGCCGGATACATTGAGGCATGTATTCGATCTGGCTTGAGGGCCATAAGTCTGGTGATGCGTTCTTCGGTACGTGGATGGGTACGTAATAACGAAGGTTCTGGTATGCGCCGACCAGGTAGAAAAATTCGTTCCAACCAGCCCCCCTGAATCTTTTCAATTTTGCTAAGTGCAATGGCAAGCCCCTCGGGATCACCCGTCAGGCGTACGGCATTTAGATCTGCATCGAATTCGCGAGTGCGTGATAATGCCAGCTGTGCCAGAGCACTGAGGGTGGGTGCGAATATAAGTAATAAAATGGCAAACCAGTTTATTGTTAGCTCGGCTAGCATTAGCAAGGGAAGGTTCAGCAGCAGTAAAATCTGTCCCATTAATGATAATAAACTAGTACCACGGCTGAACATATCGGCTAAACCCATTACCCATAAATCGTTGCTGCGTATATGGCTGATTTCATGTGCCAACACGGCAACAAGTTCACGCATGTTTAGTTGCCGTAACAGGCCATCGGTAATGCCGATTGCTGCCTGTTGCCTTGAACCGACCGCGAAAGCATTAAGCATGCTGCTTGGTACGTAATACAAATCGGGTTGAGACTTTAATCCGGCATTTTTAGCTAGCTGGGACACGTAACTCCACAGAACAGGTAGTTGTTGTGGATCGATTGGGTTAGCCTTGTACATTCGCATTACGAACCATGGTGAAAAAGAAGGATTAAACAGAACGCCGACTAGACCAATTGCCAGTAAAATTAAAATTCCATTCAGCCCCCAAAGCAATGTACCTAAAATAACAAGAAAGCCGGCCATGATGATCAATAACAGCAGGGACTGAATGCGATTACGCCATGCGTGCTGAAACCATACGTCTGAATCAATGCTATTTATTGTTGACATTAAAAGGCCTCGTTTTCATATTTCGGCACACTACACTAGTGACGATCAGCATCATTTTGATGTCACCGTTACGTTAATCAAACTCGTACTACCAGCTTAAAGTTAGATATCGTTGTATGTTATCTTTGCGAATGAGTAATAGTATGCGTTTATCATCGCCAAACTTTATTGCGCGACGAAAATCAGAAGCGTTTTTTACTGTTTTTCGATTGACCTGTAGAATAATGGTGCCAACATCGATACCGGC
>QILH01000304.1 GCA_003233255.1 Gammaproteobacteria bacterium
CAAAGGGATAAATAGAGGGTACATCGTGCCCCACAAAGGGATAAATAGAGGGTACATCGTGCCCCACAAAGGGATAAATAGAGGGTAGAGGTTCAGATATGAAGAAATTTTTAAAATAGCGATGTTGTTTTCGAGTACCACCCTGGTGCTTCTGGTTCTGTTTGGTCTGATATTCCGCGCCACCTTTTACTGGATCCTGCCGGTAGCACCTGGGGAACCTGTCGGTATCGCCGATGTGTTGGAGTTATTTATTTACTTTACCATTCTAGGCATGGCGGGATTGAATATATTACTGGGATTATTGATGCTAGTGATTCCGGCCTGGCGCGACGTTCGCTTAGCAATCATCTCCTTAATCGTGAGCGTGGTGATGCCCCCCCTTTACTTCATATTGCATGCACTTGTGCCAAGACTAATGTAAATAAAGAGGCCTCCGATATGCTGGAACTACGCCCAACGTGTGAACACTGCAACAAAGCCCTGCCACCTGAATCTACTGAGACCATGATCTGCAGTTATGAATGCACCTTTTGCAAAGACTGTGTTGAGCATGTATTACATAATGTCTGCCCGAACTGCGGTGGCGGATTTTTCCAAAGACCCAACCGACCCAAAAATAATCTTCGTGATGATAACTACCTGGGTACCGACCCAGCATCAACAACGGTCAAATATAAGCCTGTAGATATAAAACAACATAACGTGTTTGCTAAAAATATACAAATGATACCACCGCATGAACGGTAGAAAATTTGGGCCAGAAAAATACACTTCCGTTCATACCTGCTCTTTTTTAGATATACTGTAATACTTTAGAATAGAGGAAAATAATTACATGGCCTTAGCCATTTTTGATTTGGACAATACCCTGCTCGCGGGTGATAGCGATTATCTCTGGGGAAAATTTCTGGTTGACCGGGGTGAGGTCGATGGCGAGGTTTATGAATCAACCAACCGGCGTTTTTATGACGACTACAAAGCGGGTCGTCTGGATATCTATGCATTTTTAAAATTCAGTATGGAACCGCTTACTCGCCTGACCACTGACCGCCTTGCTGAACTGCATAACCAGTATATGCGTGAGATCATCCAGCCTTTGGTCAGCGCCGATGCACTGGCCCTGGTCGATAAACACCGGCAACGCGGTGATACCTTGTTGATCATCACCGCCACCAATCATTTTATAACCGCACCCATCGCCACCGTGTTTGGCATAGAACATCTACTGGCAACCGATCCTGAAATCATTGATGGACGATATACTGGCAATGTCGCCGGCACGCCCTGTTATCAGGATGGCAAAGTCATTCGACTGCAAGCCTGGCTAGCCGAGCACGATCAAAACCTGGATGGCAGCTGGTTTTATTCTGACTCACATAACGACCTTCCCTTGTTAACTAAAGTCGACCACCCCATTGTTGTTGATCCCGATGACACCCTTCGCCAGCATGCGCAGGATCAGGGTTGGCCATTGTTACACCTGCACAATGACGAATGAAACGCCTCACCCATTCACCACATCGCGGTATACGTCCTATCGACGTATAGCTTTGCTTGGCCTGATTTGTTTAATCAGTTTTGTTGTTGCATTAAGTTCGGGTAATATCGACATATCGTTTGCCGAGCTGTTCAATCTGTTTGATGAAAACGCAAATCCGTTACACGCCCAGGTTGTGCTCGAGTTGCGTTTACCGCGAATGACCCATGCCTTCAGTACCGGTGCCCTGCTTGCTCTGGCGGGTGCGTTAATGCAAGTTTTATTGCGTAACCCATTGGCTGATCCCTATATTTTAGGCATTTCCGGTGGGGCAGCATTTGCGGCATTGTTGGCGATTGTATTCGGTCTAGTCGGCCTGAGCGTATCAGTGGCTGCATTCATTGGCGCAATGTCGGCAATGCTGCTGGTCTTTGGTCTGTCACGCGGCCAGGGCAGTTGGACGGCATCTCGATTATTATTAACCGGAGTCGTGCTCGCCTCCGGTTGGGGCGCGGCAATCAGTTTTATTTTATCGATTGCGCCCGACAATAAGCTGCGCAGTTTAATCTTCTGGTTAATGGGCGATTTGAGTTTTGCCAGTAATATATGGCCTGCTTTAATTACTTTGGTGATTGGATTCGTTATTTGTCTGTACTTTGCACGTAACCTGAACGTGTTATCGCTTGGAGCAGAACAGGCGCAAAGCCTGGGGTTAGCCATTAATCGTTTTCGCTGGCAGCTTTATCTGCTGGCTTCGATCATGACGGCGATGGCCGTGGTGCAGGCTGGCAGTGTTGGTTTTATCGGCCTGATCATCCCTCACCTGCTACGCCTGATAGGATTGCGTGATTATCGCCTGCTCATCCCCGCCGCTGTGTTGGCAGGAGGAGGTTTATTAGTATTTGCCGACACCGTCGCACGTTCCGCCTTTACCGATGCCTCATTGCCAGTTGGCGTTTTAACCGCTGCGATGGGTGTACCGATATTTATCTTCCTGTTATATCGGGGTGTTAAATCCGTATGACAGCACAGCAACAAAAAACGATTTCGCCCCACATTGAATGTACTGAGATGCAACTGACCATCGCTGGGCGCGTACTATACGACAATATCAACCTGAGCTTAAATCCCGGCGAGATCTGGGCCGTATTGGGTTTAAATGGTGCAGGCAAGACCACCTTACTGCATACCCTGGCTGGCATTCGTCCTGTAGGTGCCGGACAGATTATGATCAACAACAAACCGATCGAACAATGGACACGCATCGAGCTTGCCAAACAAGTCGGTCTGTTATTACAAACCCAACAGGATCCCTTCCCCGGCAAGGTTATCGAACATGTTTTAATTGGACGCCACCCTCACCTAAGGGCAATGCAATGGGAGAGTCAACAGGATTATCAACTGGCCCAACAGGCCTTAAGCATGGTGGGCTTAACCAACTTTGAGAATCGCAGCCTGCAAACTTTATCCGGTGGCGAATATCAACGTATGGTGATTGCAATGGTATTAGTGCAGCAGCCTAACTGTTTTCTGTTGGACGAACCGGTCAACCACCTGGACTGGCAACACCAGCATCAAATTCTAAACACACTGGTTACTATAGCGAACAAACAATCCAGCTCGATTTTAATGGCCCTGCACGATGTTAATCTGGCCGCACGCTACTGCAGTCATTGTTTGATGTTATTTGATGATGGAGAGATTGCGATGGGCAAGACAACCGATTTGCTGGATAGCGAAAGGCTTGAGCAGCTTTATCATACGCCGATAACGACCATAGACAGCCCTCATGGACAAGTTTTTATTCCAAATTAATGGGGGTCAGAGACGTATTTATTATTGTCTACACTAGAAAATAATAAATACGTCTCTGACCCCCATTAATTTATTTCAACGAACTCGACACGCTTTGGTGTTTTTTTCGTGGCTCGATCTTATCGATCCATTCAACCAGAGGTTCCCATTGTACTTTATCCTGCTGTACACGTTGATCCCACATCTCAAAAATTCCAATGCCTCTAGCAGAAGCACGCACGTAATTCTGGGTATCGCGTAAGGTCGCGATGAAAGGTAATTTTAAGGTTTTTAAAAACCGTTCCAACGATTGATACACCAGTGTATTCTTCTTGGCACGATTAGCGATGACCGCGACCTGCACACCGAAGCTACGAACCTTACCCACCAGCAATAATTCTTCAATAAATCGGGTCGCCGCGTGGATATCAATTGGGCTAGGCAACACCGGTACTAAAATAATATCAACCTGACGCACCAGTTCCTGCAGCTGCTGCCCCATCACACCGGCCGGGGCATCGATAATCACTTTATCTGAGCCCGGTAAAACACGGCGATGCCATGACATGGTAACCCCGGAACGCGGGCGCGAATAGGCAGGGACCCCATACACTTCCTGCTTTTCTTTGGGACGCAGGTTTAACCAACGCATGCTCGATCCCTGAGGATCATGATCCACCAGTGCAGTGGTCTGGCCCTCGCTGGCATAGCGACTGGCCAGGTTCGTGGCAATGGTGGTTTTACCGCAGCCGCCTTTAGAATTGAGTACAAGTATTCGTAGCATTAATGTGTCATCTATTAATTAATCGATTCTGCCAATATTAGCGACCCAGCCAGAGGAAAC
>QILH01000315.1 GCA_003233255.1 Gammaproteobacteria bacterium
AATTATCTGGGCAAAGTAGATGAATCTTAAATTTAAAAACAGGATGGTAGAATACGGCTTTCAGAAGCTGGTTTTTCTACAGCCTCGTTATGTGCGGGGAATTATAAGTGAAGTATCGTAACATCGAAAAAGAAGATTTAGAAAGTTGCGCTAACATTTATTCTGAAGTATTTTCTGCCGAGCCTTGGAGTGAGTCTTGGAATAAACAAATGGCGCTAGAACGCCTTCATTTTTACGACTCCAAAGGTTTTGTTGGAGTAATAGCTGAGAGCGATAAAAAAATAGGTTTTGTTCTTGGTAATATAGAACCTTTTTACTACGGTTCTATATTTTATCTTAGAGAAATGTGTGTTGTTGTTAGTATGCAATCTAAAGGTTTGGGTAGTAAGTTACTTTTAGCATTAGAAAGTGATCTCAAAAAAAGATCCGTTAAAAGCATATATTTAGCGACTGAACGAAATATTTCCGCGAGCCACTTCTATCTTAAAAATAGTTTTAGTGTTAGTGAAGAAACAAGCTTCTATGAAAAGAAAATCACATAGGTAAAGCACATAATAAATAGCTCCAGCGGACAATTTACAGCGTGTTTTTTTTGCGTACTCGCTGTCGCTCAATTTTACGCAAAAAATCCACGCTGTAAATTGCCGCTGAGCAAGGCGTTATGTGCAAAAAACTAAATTTCACATGTAACTGTTTGATATTTATACTAAATAATATGCTTAAGTGTTTATTGAAAAAGCTGCGAAGTTGATTAGAATGATTTCGATTACTTTGAAACACATAACCCTAAAGAGTTAGATAATGTTTTGCATCTTCTGAAAATTTGCATAACCTAAAAGTTGAAGGGCTGCGCAAGCCGTATGATCTGGTTGAAAATTGAGAAACTACCTGACATTAACCATAAAATTGGATCAATATAAGCGACGCGAACAAAGGTTCACGACATTATTTTCCCGAGTTAGAAAAATAAAACGCCCCAGGCCGAGGCCAGAAAAATTATAGATACAGAATGGCATTCACGATAAGAGTACAGTAGACTGTTGTAAAAGAGAATTCTGACAATCTGGTAATGGGATATCAATTGTTTAGCAAAGTGCCAACCGTAACACTGGGGAGTGTGGGATGCGTCAAATAGTACTTGATACCGAGACCACGGGCCTTGATTCCAGAGAAGGGCACCGTATTATTGAAGTAGGTTGCGTTGAGCTTATCGACCGCAAGTTAACCGATAACCGTTTTCATGTTTACCTCAATCCCGATCGCGAGATCGATCAGGGCGCGATTGAAGTCCACGGCATTACCAATCAATTTCTTGAAGACAAGCCGCATTATCAGGACGTAGCCGAAGACCTGTTGAATTATTTAAAAGGTGCTGAACTGATCATTCACAATGCGCCATTTGATGTGGGTTTTATGAATGCAGAATATCTGCGGCTGGATAAGACCTGGCCCGGTCTTGATCAGCATTGCAAAATACTCGATTCCCTGCAACTTGCGCGTAAGATGCATCCCGGCCAAAAAAATAATCTTGATGCGCTATGCAAGCGTTATACAGTGGATAATTCGCGTCGTGACTTACACGGAGCGTTACTGGATGCAGAGATCCTGGCCGACGTCTATTTGGCGATGACTGGCGGACAGACGCAACTGGGTCTAGGGCAGGATGAGTCGGAACAAAATTCTGCCGGCGAGGTGGAAATAAAGATCATACGCAGTGATCGTCCTGCGCTTGCGATTATTCGTGCCAGTGACGATGAATTAACGGCTCACCAGGAACGGTTGGAGGCGATCGAAACAACCTCTGGAGAGGCGTCCGTATGGTCGCGCTTACATTAATACCCTAAATTTCTGTCTCGTTACGTCCCCCATTGCTGTAATTACCACATTCGCTATACTCTTTATCTCAGGTATCGATACAACAGGTGTACGGGTTGGAGGAAGTGTCATTGAGAATTGTCCGTGGGAACTATATAAATGTTAAATACATTGTTTTAATTACTTTTGTCCTCTATGTCTCTATTGATCTGCTATTTGATACTCTGGTAGACGCAAGTTTGGCCTTCGACGACCTGATTGAGGCGGTACTGGTCACGCTTGTCGGTTATTATTCTTTCCGCGAATTTGCTCATAACCGGGAATTAATGGCGACCGTCAGGATAGAGCAAGAAAAAAATACCGTTCTTTCCAAAAGACTGAATGATATGGTGCAGCATCAGTTTGATCTATGGAGCCTGACTTCTGCGGAGAAAGAAGTCGCCTGGCTGATCTTCCGTGGATTTGCTATCAAGGAAATTGCTATGTTGCGCTCGGTGTCTCAAAAAACAGTACACCATCAGCTTACTTCCGTATATGCCAAGTCAGGGGCTCGCAATCGGGCCGAATTTACCAGCGGGTTCATTCAATTATTGTTTGATGACACATCAAGTCGTAACACATAGCGTCTAAATAAAGCTCGACCATCTGGACTTCGGTCCATGATCGTGCCCTTTGTCGGCTACGGATTTTCCTGCACCCAACGGGAAATACTCTGCACATCACTTTCACGCACTTTTTATAATTTAATTTCAGTAAAATTTTCTTTGTAAATCATATGCCTGTAGCTCTATGGGAGATATCACCTATGAAAATATGAGGGATCTCCGATGGACGGATGAGTAGATTTTCAGCAAGCTCGCAGCTGGTTTTACCTCGGAGTGGTTAATAAAGTGACATCTGCTTTTGGATATACCCAGCTGAAATACGTTGGTTTGGGAACCGTCGCCGGTCAATTTCTGGTAACGCCACGTGTGTTTCAGTGGGATTATCGCCTGTATAAATGCTGGAATTGTCATGTCTGAGAATGCCAATCCATCTAAATCTCGCTTGACCGTCGTGGTTCCAATTTATAATGAAGCGGAAGTCTTACTCGATTTTCATCGCCAATTGATGGCGGTGTTTAAGACCGTACCGCTGAAATGTGAGGTGTTGTATGTCGACGATGGCAGCACCGATGCAACAGGAACGTTGCTGGAGCTGACCCAGAGTCAGAACAGCGATAATACCAGTGTGTTGGTGTTGAGTCGGAACTTTGGTAAGGAGCTGGCTCTTTCTGCAGGTCTTGATCACGCGGATGGTGATGCCGTCGTTATTATGGATGTCGATCTTCAGGATCCGCCCGAACTCATCCCCGACATGGTGCAAGCCTGGAGCCATGGTTATGACGTCGTGTGTATGAAACGAACTTGCCGTAAAAGCGATTCTTTTTTCAAGCGCACCACGGCACTTATGTTTTATCGCTTGATGGGCAAGATTGGTGATGTAGAGATCCCTGCGGATGTAGGTGATTTTCGGCTACTCAGTCGTCGTGCAGTTAATGCCTTGCGCCAATTCCCTGAACGCACCCGTTTCATGAAAGGCCTGTTTGCCTGGATCGGTCTGTCACAAAAGACACTTTCTTATCAACGTCCAGCACGCCATCGCGGCAAGACAAAATTCTGTTTCTGGAAACTGTTTAACCTGGCGGTGGAGGGCATTACCTCGTTTTCTGTCGCACCGCTCCGGTTGGCAAGTTATCTGGGATTTGCTGTGTCGTTTTTTTCGTTTGCGTATGGTTTGTTTATCGTTGCCAAGGCGCTGTTATTCGGCGATCCGGTGACGGGCTTTCCAACGCTAATGGCGACACTCACCTTTCTGGGCGGAGCGCAACTGGTGGCGATTGGGATTCTTGGCGAGTACCTCGGCAGGGTGTTTATCGAAACCAAGCAACGTCCCTTATATCTGATCGATTCGTATTGTCCCGCGCAAATGAATGATGCCGCGGTTGCACCGTCTGCGGAAGACAAGATACGTAACATTGATATAACGGCTCCAAGGCAAGTTGCCGAGGTTGTTAAATCGAAATGAGCATGACATTACGTGCGTGGTTAGTCGTACTGGTCTGTGCGGTAGTCATTCGACTGCTTACTCTGGCGGCGTATTTGCTTTCCGATATTATTAAGGCCCGTTACGCTGAAATAGTGCGTGTAAAGGCGATTGCCAATAACTGGATTACTTCTCATATCCAGCGAGGGGTTACGTTCTGGTTGCCTGTGGTTTACTTCAAGTTGTTTGGCTTCAACGAGTTTGCCGCACGCTTGCCTGTTTTGTATCGGCATGTCGATGCTTATGGCGTACACGCTTATGATGGGTAAGTTATTTCACTCATTATTGCGAAACCCTTACGCCTGGGTGGT
>QILH01000127.1 GCA_003233255.1 Gammaproteobacteria bacterium
CGTGCCTATCCTGGCCAGTGCGGTGGGTCCTTATTCAATATTTGCGATGGCGGCGGTGGCGGTTGTCGCTTTTTTGGTCGGGGCCATTATTCGGCATAATATACTTTGTGCTGAACCAGTATTACTAAAGGGAGACCAACGATTCACAGTTATGGTTGAACGACTTTCTGATTTTGCACTGGTCGCGGCCTATGTGGTTTCAGTGTGCCTGTATATACATATTTTATCTTCTTTTGTGCTCTCCGCCTTTGGACTCGATAGTTTGTTCAATAATAGTTTGCTGACGACGATAATAATAGGTGTTATCACCGTGATCGGTTTGTTTGGTGGGCTGAAACCACTCGAAAATATGGAACGCTGGGCACTTTATGTCACGATGGTACTGCTGCTGGTCTTGCTGATTCTATTCGGCGTTTATGATATTAAACAGTATGTGAGCCAACAGCGTTTTAGTTTACCTGATATGCCGCCACGTACGGCATGGGAGATTATAACCATCGTGGCGGGAACCTTAATCATTGTGCAAGGATTCGAAACCACTCGCTATCTCGGTGGGACGTTTGATGTTGCTACCCGTATTCGGGCCTCACGCTGGTCACAATATTTTTCACTCAGTATCTACATTATATTTGTCGCACTGGCTTTGCCCATCGTGTCAGTATTAAATGGAAATTATAATGATAATAGTCTGATAACCATCGCGGCGACGGCGTCATTATTATTACCCTTACCCTTGATCGTGGCCGCCAGTCTTTCACAGTTTTCGGCTGCGGTGGCGGACACTCTGGCCGCTGCTGCCAATATGCAGGAGGCAAGTCAACAACGTATCGGTATGCGTTGGGGTTATTTAATCGTGGGGACAGCGGCGATGGCACTGGCCTGGTCGGGTTCGACCTTTGAGATTATCGTGCTGGCATCACGCGCCTTTGCTTTTTATTATCTATTGCAATGTCTGGTTGCTTTTAGCGTATGTCGCAACCATTTTGAACGAATTCGATTTATTTTTATGGCATTTATTCTGGCTTTTGTTCTGCTATTTGCGGTGCCAGCGGCTTGAGTTAAGATAGTATTAACGTTAATACGATCGCGCTTAAATGCTTTGTCTAAATCCAGAATCTAATTAGATCGCAACTGATTTTTTATATTATCAGGCTGTTTGCTTTTGCTTAGTATCAATCTTCGGGGTAGTCGTTTTCGCCAGTAGCGGCTTCAGATATTGCCCGGTGTAAGAGCACTTATGTTGAGCAACTTTTTCCGGCGTTCCGGTTACTAATATTTCCCCGCCCTTATGCCCGCCTTCCGGGCCAAGATCAATCACCCAGTCACAGGTTTTAATGACGTCAAGGTTATGTTCTATCACGACAATAGTGTTTCCGTGATCACGCAGCCTATGTAAAACATGCAGTAGCTGCTCAATGTCGTGAAAATGTAAACCGGTGGTTGGCTCATCAAGAATATATAATGTATTGCCGGTATCGCGCTTTGATAACTCGCGGGATAATTTTATCCGTTGTGCTTCGCCTCCGGATAAGGTTGTGGCGTTTTGACCGAGACGGATATAAGTCAGGCCAACGTCCATCAGGGTTTGCAGTTTCCGATTTATAACCGGCACGGCGCTGAAAAAGACCAATGCATCTTCGACGGTCATCTCCAGTACTTCGTAAATATTTTTTCCTTTGTAACGAATTTCCAGGGTTTCACGATTATAACGTTTACCTTTGCAGATATCGCAGGGCACATAAATATCAGGTAAAAAATGCATTTCAACTTTGATCACACCGTCACCCTGACAGGCCTCGCAACGTCCACCTTTTACGTTAAAGCTAAAACGTCCGGGGTTATAACCACGAGATCGAGCCTCCTGTGTTCCTGAAAACAATTCACGAATCGGCGTAAACAGTCCGGTGTAAGTAGCCGGGTTCGAACGCGGTGTGCGACCAATCGGGCCTTGATCGATGTCGACGATCTTGTCGAATTCATCAAGTCCTTCGATAGAATCATGTTCCGCAGCTTCACCAGAGGCACCATTAATTTCAATGGCCGCAGTTTTATATAATGTATCGTTTATTAACGTTGATTTTCCCGAACCCGAGACCCCGGTAATCGCGGTCATTAAACCAATCGGAATGGAAACATCGACTGACTTTAAGTTATTACCCGTGGCACCATAAATCGATAGCTGGCGTTCTGGATCGGGTTTGGTTCTTTTTTCCGGTATCTGTATTTGTTTGATACCCGATAAGTATTGGCCAGTTATAGAGTCAGGGTTATTGATAATTTCTTCGGGCGTGCCTTGCGCGACGATCTGGCCACCATGCACACCGGCACCGGGGCCGATGTCAACAACATAATCGGCGGAACAGATCGCTTCCTCATCATGTTCGACCACAATCACGGTATTACCAATGTCGCGCAGGTAGGTGAGGGTTTTTAACAGTCGTGCATTATCGCGTTGGTGCAGACCGATCGAGGGTTCATCCAGAATATACATTACGCCAACCAGCCCGGCACCGATCTGACTGGCCAGACGAATGCGTTGTGCCTCGCCACCCGACAGGGTATCGGCGGATCGATTCAGGGTGAGATATTCCAGACCGACATTGACTAAAAAGCTAAGCCGATCATTTATTTCTTTTACGATCTTATCGGCAATCTCACCGCGTCGGCCGGGTAACGACAGTGCTTCAAAAAAAGACTTACAGTGTTCGATGGGTATGTCTGTTAATTCAGGTAATGTTTTGTCGGTAATGAAGACATGCCGCGCGGCGGTGTTCAACCGGCTACCATCACACTCGGGGCAATGCTGGTGGGACAGATATTTCGCCAGTTCTTCGCGTACCGCATTGGACTCCGTTTCGCGGTAGCGGCGCACCATGTTTGGTATGATGCCTTCAAAGGTCTGGGTTCGAACGTGTCGACTGCCTTTATCTTTATAATAGATAAACTTGATCTTCTCATCGCCACTGCCGTGTAAAATGACCTCGCGATATTTTTTCGCGAGTTTGGCGAACGGTTTGTCCATATCAAATCCATAATGTTTGCTGAGTGAGGTCAGCATCTGGAAGTAATACATGTTACGTTTATCCCAACCGCGAATGGCGCCGGAACTCAAGCTTAATTCCGGCACGGCCACAACACGGCCAGGATCAAAATATTGCCGAATCCCCAGCCCATCACAACTCGGGCAGGCCCCAGCGGGATTGTTGAAAGAAAACAGACGCGGTTCGAGTTCGGTAATCGAGTAGCCACATTGCGGACAGGCAAAACGCGCCGAGAAGATCATGTCCTCCTGTTCACCATCCATGAAGGCAATACGACAACGACCATCGGCAAGTTGCAACGCGGTTTCGATGGAATCGGCCAGACGTTGCTTAATATCCTCACGTACCTTGAAACGATCCACGACAACTTCAATAGTATGTTTGCGCCGAAGATCGAGCGTGGGCGGATCATCCAGCTCATACACCTCACCATCAATGCGTGCGCGAATAAAACCATCGGCACGCAGAGAATCAAAAACAGATAAATGTTCACCCTTACGGTCTTCAATGACCGGAGCGAGCAACATTAATTTGGTGCCTTCAGTAAAACTTAAAATTTGATCAACCATCTGACTGACGGTTTGCGCATCCAGCACAATATCGTGATCCGGGCAACGCGGTTCACCGGCACGCGCAAACAACAGACGCAGGTAGTCATAGATTTCAGTAATCGTCCCAACCGTTGAACGAGGATTATGCGACGTGGATTTTTGTTCGATTGAAATGGCCGGCGACAGACCCTCGATATGATCGACATCGGGCTTTTCCATCATCGACAAAAATTGCCGTGCATAAGAAGACAGCGATTCGACGTAACGGCGTTGACCTTCGGCGTAGATGGTGTCAAACGCCAGCGAGGATTTCCCCGAACCGGACAGGCCGGTGACCACGATCAACTTGTCGCGGGGCAGATCCAGGTCAATGTTTTTCAGGTTGTGGGTGCGCGCCCCACGAATGTGAATGGTATCCATAACAACTCTTTTACTCAGGCAAATCCAAACCTGTTAATATACGCGACTTGAGCATACGCGACTTGAGCGACATGATGTAAAGTCATTGCAAAATAAAAAGACTCTTAAGTGACACAAACAAATTCTATGAATTCCAGTGAGAAACGCGTGGCAATCGCCTTGTCCGGGGTGTTTGCGACACGCATGCTCGGCCTGTTTATGGTGCTGCCGGTGTTTGCCATCTACGCCGAAAATCTGGATGGATTTACCCCCACGTTGGCCGGTATTGCCATTGGCATCTATGGTCTGACCCAGGCCTTATTTCAGATTCCGTTGGGCCGGCTGTCC
>QILH01000104.1 GCA_003233255.1 Gammaproteobacteria bacterium
AGGGCGGCTATTTAGATTTGCCATGAGCCATAAACTCACCAACCTGGTGCATGCAACTCATGGTAAAGAAGTAAAAAAACGCAACCTCTGGAGCCGCTATTTTTATTTAAGCGGAAAATAGATCTTTGTCATCAGGCCATTCGGATCACTCTCCATTAACTCCGGGTTTAAATAAATTTCAAAAACCGGAGCATCATCCAGTTCACGTTCTTGATTGGCTATCCATTCATGCGCAATCTGGTCGTACGTATCGATGAGTGTTTCATACGGCCCTTCGTGCATGAATACTGCATAGTCGCCGCCACGAATCATTTGTATACCAAACTCCCCATCCGCCTTAATGGATTCATCTGCAGGTATACAGGCATCATACCGAATCTTGTCTTGCTCCGTAATTTCAGGCGAGTCATGACAGACGCCTATCATCTGCGTGTTCTCGTTGTATAGATTTTCCTTTTCTGCGTATTCATCCATCGCCTGCCAGGCTATTGGTGCAGATTGCATATAATCTCCTCGACGTCGGGTAAATAAAACTCGTAGCTCATCTCGATTTTCAATTTTATAATCCATACTAAACTCCTTTAAAAGACTCGGTTCATAACGATAACGTGAAAGAAACGTGTGCCAGTCTTCACGAAAAACCGAAGGCGTGACTGAAAACTGTTGCTTAAAAGCCTTGCTAAACGCCGCCGGGGTTTCATAACCACAACCATAAGCAATGTCGGTTATGCCGATACTCTGTGATTGCAATTGTGATGCGGCACGCTCAAGTCGTAATCGCTTGTGGTACTGGCTCAACGATTCACCCGTATATGCCCGAAACACACGATGGAAATGAAAGGGAGAAATGCCGGCCACCTCGGCCAACTCATCCAATGTTAACCGCTTATCCAGGTTGCGTTGAATGAACTGCCATACGATATGGATGCGATTTTGATAATGCCGTTGCGTAGTAGATTTAAGCATAGCTTTCCTTGTTTCGACGTTCAGACAAGCTTAGTCATTTTATTTGACGTCCTCTATTCCATACTTGCGCATTTTAACTTAATGTTGGGAGCACGCTCTCATCAAGGTAACGGCATCGCAAATGGCTAGCAGGAAAAAAACGGCTCGCAAGACCGCAAATAAAGACGTTACCAAAAAGAAAACCCTGCGCAAAAAAACCGCTAACAAGAAAACCCCTCGCGGCAAGCTCGCCCCGGCAAAAACCAAACGCGGCCTCAAGGCCGGTCAAATTGTGCTGGGTCTGGACGCAGCCAGTGTGGCACCTCTGGTCGATGAAGTGATGGCGGTGGGCGGCGCGGCGATCGGAGCCTATTCCGAACCGCTCTCAGGCAGACCGGTCTTACTGGCTTCGTTACCGCTCAAAGCGGTGCAGCCTACCCCATTTCAGCGCGACCTCTCGCCTACCCACACCAGACGTTTAGCCGAAAAAATCGATGAGGCCGGATCCTTTTTAGACCCACTGATCGTGGTGCGCGGTGAAGACGGTCGTCTGTGGACGCCTAATGGGCGCCACCGACTGGCTGCAGCAAAAATTCTTGGTTTACAACAAGTTACAGTCCTTATATCGCCCGATGATGCACTGGCCTACCGGATTCTGGCGCTGAACACAGAAAAGGCCCATAACGTAAAAGATCGCAGCCTCGAAGTCATTCGCATGGCTCGAAACCTGGCGGAAACCCGACCACGCACTAAAGAACTTGCATTTGCTCAGCACTTTGAGGCAGCTGAATATCTGACTCTCGGCATTATCTATGAACAAAACAAACGCTTTGCCGGCGGAGCCTACAGCTCATTTCTAAAAAAGGTTGACCGCTTTAGTGATCGCAGCCTGCCCGTCAGCATTCGCCAGCGCGAAGATATAGCCGCACGCCTGATGGACATTGATGAGCACGTCAAAAAAATCATCGACCGATTACAGAAAAAAGGCTTTAAATCACCCTACCTGCGCACCTACGTGGTCGCTCGCATTAATCCAGTGCGCTTTCATCGCGCCAAAAAAGGCGAGACCAAACCGGCTATGCCGATAAAATCGGCTTTGACTCGGATGGTCGGTGCGGTGAAAAAATTTGATGTTAATTCGGTTAAATCTGGTGAGCTGGCCATTGTCGCCGCAATGAGCAACTAAACTATTGATATTAAATAATTGCCTGGAAATTTATACGCCCTGTAATTATTGAGACCGACCAAGGTATACTGCACTGCACGCTATTGATTAGGGGAAATCAATGAATATCAAATCCTTGCTTATATTAAGCATATCGCTTTTTGCTGCTCTTAATAGCCTTTGTTATGCGGAAATATACAAATACAAAGACAAACAGGGGAACTGGCAGTATTCAGACAAACCGCCGAAAGGCAAGCACACCAGGATGAATATAAAGGGCAAACAAGCCGATGCCCCGTCCGAAAACAAATCAACAAGCAACAATTCAGTGTCTAACACGACGGACATCAAGGCTTTGTTGTATAAAAAATATAAGCCCGGCAATCCTATTGAACAGGCTTCACTAGCCACCGTCTCAGTTGAAACCCACCTTTCGGTTGGCTCTGGTTTTTTTGTTTCAGGTGATGGATACATTCTTACGAACAAGCACGTAGTGAGACCTTCTGCATCACGTTCCTGGCGGGAACAAAATGACAACTATAATGAACGTAAAAAAGAATTTGATAACAATAAAAAAATACTTGCCGAAGAATCAGACTACCTTAAATCCATGCATGACGACCTGCGGATGCAGGAATTAGAGATTGACAGAGAAAAATTGCAAAACCGTAAAGAACACTTGATCAACCGTTATAACAATTTTAAAAACGATTATCTAAGCAGAAAAAAACATTACGATAAAATCAAATCCCAATTTGATAAGAAAAAGCGTGAGTTTGACAAAGAACGTTCCAATTTCAATATTAAAAGCAGCATGGCAAACGTAACAAAGCGTTTTAAGATTATCCTTAAAAACGAACAGGAATTAACAGCACGACTTATTGCGGTGAGCAAAGAACATGATTTAGCCCTGTTGAAACTCGACCGGCATACCACACCGTTTATAAAAACCAACAAGCAACGCGTTCATCAAACCATGCAGGTCTATGCTGTAGGTAGCCCACTGGGTATTCGGGACTCGGTTACATCCGGTATCATTACCGGCATCAAAGAAGACTACGTGTTAACTGACACCAAGATCTTGCCCGGAAATAGCGGCGGCCCGCTGCTGAATAAACAAGGTGCGGTAATTGGGGTCAATACCGCCCGAATCTCTCAGTTTGAAAACTCAGAAGGGCTGGGTATTGCCATTCCCATGGCCGTTGCGCAGCAGGAGTTTGCAAAATATTTACCCGACCTTTGATCTTAAGAACAGGCCGGTATTCTCTTTATCTGCTTGCACTTTCGTCCGTAGTAACTTCTGCTCTAACGTTCAGTTATAATAAAGACATTACCATCCCGCCAAATATCACTGGCAAACACATTGAAGTTAATGGCCTGAAGCTTCGTGTTTATCAAACGGGTGAAGGCCCGGATGTATTATTCATCCACGCCTCGATTGGTAACCTTGAGGATTTTGAGGCCGTACAGCCTTATCTAAAAGGCTATCGTATTACCCTGTTTGATCGTATTGGTCACGGCTATAGCGCGATGCCAACCGTCAAGGCCAACATCAACAATAATGCCCGCTATGCAAGTGATTTAATAACCACGTTGCAGCTGAAAAACGTAACCGTTGTTGGCCACTCTTATGGTGGATCCATCGCACTTAAAATGGCTTTAAACAAGGATCCGAATATACAATCCCTGTTACTGCTCGCCCCCGCAGGCTATTCACTGACGCCCACCAGCAAACTGGAACATTTGCTTGCTAAACCGGTTATCGGCCTGGGCCTGCTTCGAATCCTGCAACCCTTTATGGCGGAAACGCGCCTCCGCAGAGGCTTGCTTGATTCCGTTACCCCAAACCAGTCTTTATTACCCGCTGAATTTATTACAAAACGAATTGGCTTATGGAATAATCCCGGCATCCTGTTTACGCGTGCGCAACAAACGAATGAT
>QILH01000019.1 GCA_003233255.1 Gammaproteobacteria bacterium
CATAAAGTAATATATACTATGCGGATATTTCTCATGATGACATGGCTTCTCACTCTGCTCGGTTGTCAGCAAAAAATCATCACAGTCAACCAGTTGGATGGCTGCCCCGAAACACTGCACCATACAGTGCGGCAACTAAATGATAAAAAAGAGATTAATCTGTGCGATGAATACAAGGGGCAGGTGCTGCTGATCGTCAACACAGCCAGTAAATGCGCCTTTACTGGTCAATACGAGGATCTGGAAAAAATCTACGTCCAATACAAAGATCAGGGATTTGCGGTGCTGGGCTTTCCGTCGAATGATTTCGCCAACCAGGAACCGGGCGACGAAAAACAGGTGCAGGAATTTTGTCGACTGACTTATGGTGTGCAATTCCCGATGTTTGCCAAGAGCAAGGTTAAAAAACAGCATGCCGATCCGGTGTTTAAGACATTGGGTGAATTAAGCGGCACCTATCCGAAATGGAACTTTTATAAATTTTTGCTGGATCGTAATGGTAATATTGTCGATACCTATTCGAGCCTGACGAATCCCTCCAGCCTGACCGTTCAGATCGAGACTTTATTAAAGCAGCCTGTATCTAAGGTCGAATCTCAATAGGGGTTCCGTTTTTCACTAGCCGCCATATTTCGCGTATATTCTTGTTGGAAAGCGCAATGCAACCGTCCGTCCAGTCATTTTTATGAAATAGACTTCCAAAATATTTCATGCCGGTCGGTAAACCATGAATAAAAATATCACCGCCGGGAGATACGCCGCTGCCCCGCGCCTGATTAATATCTTCTGGTTTTGGGTAATTGATATGCAAGGATAAGGTAAATTTACTGTTCGGGTTCCGAAAATCAACCACATAATGACCTTCTGGTGTTCGCGAATCCCCTTCGCGTTTTTTATGGCCAAGCGGTTGCTGACCAAGGCCAATATCATAAATCTTGAAAGCCTTGCCATTCGTAATCAACTGCAGTTCACGTTTTGACTTTAAAACCAGTACTTTTTCGGCGAAAATTTCTTTTGCATATGTTGCTTGACTCACAATCAATACTAAAAAAGATAAAAACAAAACAACTCTTACCATCACTAAACCCACCGAGGGAAACCTCTAATGAATTTAAATGAAGTTAATCGAACGTTGGGTAACGTTCAGGTAAATCCTGAACAGAAAAATTTACAGTTATTTTACAAATTAATTTATCTGTCATTCTGACCGGAGCCCAGCGAAAAATATAAGCGTTTCGTTTTTGGAGACTCGTTCACGTTTAAGATCCTTCGCTGCGCTCAGGATGACAGATTAGGGTGTGTAGAATAACCATTTACGGCCGTGCCAGAATAACGGTAAGCCAGGATAACAAATAAAAATTATTTACCAAACTGCAGTGATCTGTTTTATTTTTTACCCTTGCCCTGGCTAGCCAGCTTTAAGGTGTGACGACATTGCAGGTGAATTTTACCGCGGGCCAGTTGCACACAACGTTTGTGTTCAAACTCTTTTAATATCCGGCTCACCATTTCACGCGTAGTCCCTAATTCCTGCGCCAGTTCACTGTGGGTAATCTTGATCGGTTTACCACAGCCTATTTCAAACTCATGATTTAACCAACAGGCAATTCGTAGATCTAAACGATCAAAGGCAAAACCCGACACCAGATCCACCATGTGCGACAACCGTTCGGTCAGCGTGCGTAACACGTAGGTTCGGAAGCTGGCCGAATCCTCCAATGTTTTATGAAATATTGGGCGAGGTATCACCAAACCCTGCATGTCGGTTTCAGTCTGAGCCATGATGGGATACGCCAGACCATTCACCAGATTATTCAGGTTATGCACGCACAATTGCCCCGGTGCAACCCGATACAAAGTCACTTCACGGCCTTCAGAGCTATCTTTGTAGACGCGCACCTGACCTTCAACAATTAGCATCAGGTGTTTGCATTCCATAGCCTCATGAAATAACACCGTACCCGCCGGCACGTTCATCAGTTTAGCCTGATTCAACATGTCCCAACAGGCCTCGTCTGCGTTTTCGATTAGCGTCGGGTACTTAAACAATAAGCCTTTGAGATGTAAATTCGGACTTACGCTCTCGGCCTGACAAGGCTGGGCGCTAGTAGATACCTGCTCGTGATCGACGAGGGAAGAAATGGCCGACATAATAAACTCCTGACAAAAATTGGATGAACCTTGTTATGTTTTTAGGTGCAACCGTTAAAACCTGCCTTCCCCTCCCCAGTGGAATGGCCGAAACCCGCGAGGGCTTATAGGCTCACCTAGTATAAGGCATTGTTCTCTGATCGTGGGTAAATTTCTGTAACTTAGGTTACATAGTGCAGAATACGGAAAATTAAGAAAAACCTGAAATATTAAAGGCTTATGTTTAAAAAATAGTCTTTTATGAAAAAATTTAATAACTTCATTTTGATTAAAAAAATGGGGCCCTAAAAGACCCCATTTAAACCTGTAACGTTCCTCGAAATTCTAGAACTTCCAACCATAGGCAATACCAAGTGAGTTCTGTGACATACCAATATCGGCTTCGCCTCCGCCAAATGCAGCAGGAATTGAACTCGACCCATTAATTGTCTTATCGAGGGCATACATATAGGCCACGGTCAGCTCAGATTCATTCGATAAAGCCCAGGTCGCTCCCAAAGTCAGATGCTCTTGAATCGTCGCTGGGGCTAAAACATTAAATAATGTTTGGCTATCGGGTATCGGTGATGAATTATAGGTATAACCCCCTCGCAGCGTCAGGGTTTTACTCATGTCCCAGGAAACACCCAGCTTATAAACATCCATGTCGACCCAACCAAAGCCTGCACCGTTATCCTGACCCAATGCGCCACCCGGTAATAAAAAATTAGTACCACTGTTTGCTATCGCGGCAATCTCGGAATAATTAATTCGCGAATAATCAAACAAAACCGTCACCGCTGAGGATGGCGTGTATTTAAGACCCACTCCGTACATTGAGGGGATATCAAAATCACCCTGTTCCGCAAATAAACCCGCGTATTTATCAAACTTACTCATATAGGTTCGACTACGATAATTTACACCCAGAGAAAAATTAGGTGCCAACTGACCAATATAACCCAAACTAAGGCCATAGCCTGTAGAGCTGTCCACACCATTGTCCGATAGAGCCGCGGCATTAGATGAAATCCCTGCAAAACCATTAACACCCTTGGCTTCAAAGGTTTGGTAAGCCAGGTTTACAGCAACGCCGAAGGCATGATCCTTATTTATTTTCATCGCAAAGGTTGGCGCGATGAACAATTGTTCTAGATTGATACCCGTCTGTTGACCTGATCCGCCATTGAAAAGGTTGATCCCATTTTCATAGTTGGTATTCATACCGCCATTGCCATACACCGACACACCAAAAGACATGGTGCTGTTTAGCATTTGATTGTAGCCAAATTCTGGAATCAAGAAATTATCATCGCCATTACCGTTCGCAACCTGATTACCACCACCACCATTACCGGTAATTGTAGCGTTACGGTCAGGTGAAAACACATCCAATCCAAAATCAACCCGATTTCCCGCTATTATCATGCCCGCTGGGTTCGTTGCTGCAGCCAGTCCATCCTGACCAGTGGCAATCCCGGCTCCCGCCATGCCTTTAGATTTCATACCCCAGCCATGTGCAAAATAACCCGTGGTTGCAAAAGCCATTGATGGGGTGAGTAACACCGCCGCAGCGATCATTTTTAGTTTAAATTTGTTCTTCATTTGACTACTCCAATTTCTTTAAATATATAATTTTTAATAACTATTCCATCCCGATATTTTAAATATATAAAGTGACATCCGAATCGCCAGCAAACTCGAAAAACGTCGCCGCACCACCCAGTTCGATGCCGCTGATGAACTCTTTCGGGTTCATATCAAACAGGTCTACCGTCATCTGGCAGGCAACCAATCGCACATCGGCTTCTACACAGAGCCCGCGCAATTCACCCACGCTGGCCACACCTTTCTTTTTCATTTTGGCCTTCATCATCATGGTCATGATGCTTTGCATACCAGGAATG
>QILH01000247.1 GCA_003233255.1 Gammaproteobacteria bacterium
CTTACTCAGGAACAAGTAGATGATGTACTGCACGGCGGTACGTTTCCCAATCGTGAGCGAGATGAACGAGAGGTTAAAAATTATTTTCAGGTACTGGATTATCTCGATGAATTAATAAAAGCCAAGGCAACTCAACTAAGAGAACAAGATATTCAAACCCTGCATGGATTAGTGATGGAGGGCAAGCAGCGTCCCACGTCCTATCGTGATGGTCAAAACGTAATTAAAGACGGTACGAGTGGTTCCATTGTTTATATGCCGCCAGAGGCGAACGATGTTCCTGATCTTATGCGTGATTTAATTGATTGGATAAACGAGGAAGTAAACAAATCCGAATTGCCTGTGCCCATTGTGGCCGCGATTGTGCATTATCAATTTGCGACAATACATCCCTATTATGACGGCAATGGTCGAACCGCTCGATTGCTTACAAATTTGGTATTACACAAATCGGGTTACGGCTTAAAAGGTATTTATTCACTCGAAGAATATTATGCAACGAATTTACAAGATTATTACCATGCGCTAACCGTGGGTGATTCTCATAATTATTACTTTGGCCGTGAGCAGGCCGATATAACTGAATGGGTTACGTATTTCTGTGTTGGTATGGCTGATGCCTTTGCCAATGTACGCCTAAAGGCTACCGAAGCTGCTAAAGAAACAAAAAAAGATCACAATGTGCTTTTGCGTGAGCTTGATCAAAGGCAGAAGCAAGTACTGAGTCTGTTTGCTAGAAGCAAATACATAACTACGCGAGAGATTGCTGAGCTATTGAGTATTCACCCACGAACCGCATTAAATTTATGTAAGAAATGGGTTGAGAATGGTTTTATTATTCAGCATGGTGTGGCGAATAAATCTCGTAAATATGAGCTTACGGATAAGTGGCTTAGTTTGGTGTCGTAAAAAGTTAGGGTATGGAGTGTTTTAATTCTAAAAATATATGCATTCCGTTGAAATGCTTTTTAAGGAGGAATGGATTGGAATTACGATGAAATATATTAAGAAAGTAAAACTGGAAATTTTAAGCGATTTAAGCTATTTGAAGTACCACTTCATAAAGACTTAAATGTTATTGTTGGCGAGAATGAATCTGGTAAAAGCACACTCAAAAGATACGGCGACGTTTTTCATGAAAGCGCCAGATCATAATGTGCTGGATTTTGTTCTTTCCAAAAAATCTATATTAGTTGAAGGAGATGCTGATTTTATATTGATGGAAGCGTTCTTTAAACAGATTGCGGGTGGTGAGTTAGAAAAATATGATGTACATGTGCTATCGGTTGATGGAACAAGCTTCCCTAGGTACTTAGAAATAGCACGGAACCTATGATGCTGAACCGATATTCTATGGTTATATTTTCACAAATTTATTCTTGCTGAATATACCACATACAAGTAAAATTTCAGTGTCGAAATAATTCCGGCGCTTTCTGGTAAAGCATGCGAATTAAGTGCGATCAAAGTGCGAATTAAACAGGATAAATTGTTGATTTAACTACTATTGCTGCATCCGGCCAGCGGCACCATTTCTACATTCTGTACCTTGGCCGTTTCCGACTTTATCTAGCTATTTCTCATTATTAAACACCTTAGCCTTTGATTCGTGGGCGTTATGGATTATTGTAGTTAGTCAGTCCTTAAGATGTCGTTCGTGCTAAATTAAATCCAGGTACCTGAAAAAATGTGAAATAGGATTACATTTTCGAAGAGTTAGTTAGCTGGGTTCTGTGAGATGCCCCATTGATGTAGTAAAGAGGCCAATACTTTACTTGACATGTGTGTAACACACATGTTGTATGATATAGATACCTCATGTCATAGCGGTAGATAAAAGAAATTGTATGTTTTTCGTCTGTAATGTATTGAATCGGGATCACTTATTAATAAGAGTGGTGCACTAAAAACAATATTAATAACAGGAAAGCATGATGCCAGTTGAACGCGAACACTGCCAATGCCAGGACACGCAATTTCACTTTCTGGAACGGGCATTTGAGTCACTCCAACTTCGAGCCGCACAACGGGAGTTGTTGCTTTCGTCATTTCGTGAGACCGCCATCAGCATTCCCCTGCAAACCCATGGGTCGAATGGCGGCGAATTACAGACGTTCATGGGTTATCGGGTTCAACACAACCACGCACGTGGCCCCTTTAAAGGTGGCTTGCGTTTCCACCCCTCAGTTAATATAGGCGAAATCCGCGCTCTGGCTCAGTTGATGACCTGGAAGACGGCATTAGTGGACATTCCGTTTGGCGGTGCCAAGGGCGGGATTGCGGTTGATACAAGCCAGATGAGCCAACATGCACTGGAAATTTTAACCAAGCGTTTCGCACAGAAAATGGCACCGATCCTGGGTGTCCATCAGGACATCCTGGCACCCGACGTCGGCACGAATCCGCAGGTGATGGCCTGGATTCTGGAGGAATACAGCAAGTCCCACGGTTTTACCCCGGCTATTGTTACCGGAAAACCTATGGAGCTGGGTGGATCGGCGGGTCGGCTTGAAGCAACTGGCCGCAGTGTTGCCTATATCACGTCAAAGGTTGCAACGGATATGTCATTACCCATAAAAAATGCATCTATCGTAATTCAGGGATTTGGTAATGTTGGTTCCTACACTGCATTGCATCTTGCGGCGATGGGTAGCCACATCATTGGATTGTCTGATGCTCGCAAGGGTGTCTATTGCAAAACAGGGATCGACATCTCGCTGGCGCAGCGGCACGTTAATGAAACGGGCTGGCTTGAAGGTTTGGCCGGCACCGAGCCGATCAGTAATGCTGAATTACTGGAGTTACCATGCGATATCCTGATCCCTGCGGCCATTGAAGCAACGATAAACTGTGACAATGCCGATGCGATCAAAGCTCGTTTAGTCGTTGAGGCGGCCAATATTCCGATCACACATCTTGCTGATACGACTCTGCGTGAACGCGATATTACGATTGTGCCGGATATCCTGGCAAACGCTGGGGGCGTACTGGGTTCTTATTACGAATGGGTGCAGAACCTGCAGGAATTTCCCTGGGAAGAAGATACCGTTTTCAAACGCCTGGAGCAGCGTTTAAGTCGTGTTTATCAACAGGTACGTGATCTGGCAAAACAGGGCAAGACTGATTTACGTACTGCGGCCTATGAGCTGGCCATTGGTCGGGTTAACAAGGCCATCGCTCTAAGAGGTTTCTGATTAATTAAATCTAAAAGGAGGTTGATTGTGGCTAATCTGGCAGATTTGCTTTTTCGCACCGTCGATGGGGTTTTTGCCGTTAACGGCCAGCAGAAGATCATCTTCTGGAACCCCGGTTGTGCCCAGTTATTTGGCACGCCGGCTAATGAGGCACTCGGTCGTCCGTGTTGCGAGGTTGTGCGAGGAAAAGATCCCAAAGGCCAACCTTTTTGCGGCGGGGGATGTTGTATGACACGCATGAGTCATGGCGAGAGTATTCATGAATCGTTTCCACTTCGAATACGTAAGCACGATGGGGATGAATTGAGACTCTCGGTAAACATTGTTCTGGTGCCATCCCGCTACAAGGATCGGTGGACATGTGTGCACCTGCTGCACAGAGGAGAAAATATCGATACGCTAGATGTTCTGGAATACAACACCTCGCGTCGCGCAGGCCGCGACCAAAATATCGAAAACAATCATCACTCATCTGCTGCGGATTTATCGCTGACCGCACGAGAATACGAGATTCTTCAGTTGTTATCAGAGGGTCTCGCTGTATTGATAATCTCTGATTTATTGAACATCAGCCAGGTGACGGTACGCAATCACCTTCAGCATATTCAGGCAAAACTCGGAGTGCATAGCCAGGTTGAAACGGTGGCCTATGCGTATCGGCACAATCTTGTTCACTACTAGCGAAGCGTGGGTTAAAGTAGGAGCAGGCTCAGACTGGAATGGCACTTAACTTAAGCTTTTAAAGTCGCAAATACCGTCATACCCGCGGGGCACTTTTCCCGCGAAG
>QILH01000046.1 GCA_003233255.1 Gammaproteobacteria bacterium
GTGGGATCCATGTTGCCCTGTAAGGCCACCTTGTCACCCACCCGTTGACGCGCTGAACCGATATCAATCGTCCAGTCCAGACCCAGTGCATCGGCTCCACTATTGGCCTGATCTTCCAACCATTGGCATCCGCCTTTCGAAAAAATAACCACAGGAATTTTTTGTCCAGCATGCTCTCGAGTCAGACCGCTAATAATTTTCTGCATGTAGTTTAAGGAAAATGTTTTGTAGTCACGCGTGGTTAAGGCACCACCCCAGGTATCAAATATCATCACCGCCTGCGCGCCAGCGGCGATCTGCGCATTTAGATACTGGATAACAGATTGTGCGGTCACATCAAGCAATTTGTGCATGCTTTTAGGATCGTCATAGAGCATACCTTTCACTTTGGCAAAGTCTTTACTGCCCCCACCTTCGACCATGTAGGTAGCCAGGGTCCACGGGCTACCTGAAAAGCCAATTAATGGCACACGACCATCCAGCTCTTTACGAATGGTGCGAACCGCATTCATGACATAACCGAGTTCCTGCTCCATGTCCGGTACAAATAATTTATCCACCGCGGCACGCGATTGCACTGGATCTTTAAAATGAGGGCCTTCGCCTTCGGCGAAGTACAGACCCAGACCCATTGCATCGGGTATAGTTAAAATATCGGAAAATAAAATCGCGGCATCCAGTTCAAAACGTTCTAATGGTTGCAGGGTGACTTCGCACGCCAGTTCGGGATTTTTGCATAGATCCAGGAAACTACCGGCCTTTTTACGGGTAGCCTTATATTCAGGGAGATAACGTCCAGCCTGACGCATCATCCATACCGGCGTCATGTCGACGGGTTGGCGTAATAAGGCTCGTATGAATCTATCGTTTTTTAATATTGTCATATATTTTTAAACCACAACGGACGGAAAGATAATTATTATAATTTATAACTCTGGATTCCCGCCAGGAATGCTCGGGAATGATAGTTAAACGTTTTCACCCCAACACTATATTAATCAGGGCATGAAATGATACTGACATGTTCTCAATAATGAGGTGGCAAGTTCATCGGACTTATCCATAAGCGGTGACTTATTTACACTTGCAAATAATCGAGTATACCTTCAGCAGCTTCACGGCCTTCAAACACAGCCGTAACCACCAGATCAGAACCGCGAACCATATCACCACCTGAAAAGATTTTTTTATTAGTGGTTTGAAACTTAAATTCCTGATCCTCGGGTGCAATTACCCGCCCCCGATCATCCAGTTGAATACCAAACGCACCAAACCAGTCGGCTGGACTAGGTCGGAAACCAAATGCAATCACGACGACATCAGCGGGAATGATCTCCTCCGAACCTTTAATCGGCACTGGACGACAACGACCATGTTCGTCGGCTTCGCCTAACTCAGTAGTCACCACTTTAATGCCTTCGACTTCATCGTCACCGACAATCTCAATGGGCTGCCGATTCCACAAAAACTGCACGCCTTCTTCTTTTGAATTTTGCACTTCTCGCTTTGAGCCGGGCATATTGGCTTCATCACGACGATACGCACACGATACAGATTCCGCACCCTGGCGAATAGCCGTTCTATTACAATCCATCGCGGTATCACCACCGCCTAACACTACGACTCGTTTATCTTCAAAGCTGATATAGTCCGCCGGATCTTTTTCATAATTCCAACAATGATTTACATTGGAGATCAGATAATCGAGCGCAATATGCACGCCAGGTAAATCTTCACCGGGAATATCTGCGGTCATCGAATTGTAAGTACCCATGCCCAGGAAAACCGCATCGAACTCATCAACAATAGACTGGAAATCAATATCTTTACCCACATCAATATCGGTCTTGAACACGATACCCATGTCTTCAAATAATTGGCGGCGTTGTTTAACAAGCTCTTTTTCCAGTTTAAATTCGGGGATACCAAACATAAGTAGACCACCGATTTCTGGCTGCTTTTCAAAAACAATAACATCAACACCCTGGCGCGCCAGTATGTCTGCACAACCTAATCCAGCTGGGCCCGCACCGATGACCGCCACTTTTTTGCCAACACGTTTAACATCGCCTATAGTGGGCTTCCAGCCCTGAGCAAACGCGGTATCACTAATATAACGTTCAATCGCACCAATGGTAACCGCGCCAAAGCCATCGTTTAAGGTACAGGCACCTTCACAAAGACGATCCTGAGGACACACTCGTCCGCAGATTTCCGGCAGCGAATTAGTACGGTGCGACATCTCCGCTGCTTCAATAATATTTCCTTCGGCGATAAGCTTTAACCAGTTAGGAATATAATTATGTACAGGACATTTCCATTCACAATATGGATTACCACAGGCAATACAACGCTCCGCCTGTTGTGCCGCACTCTCGGCATTAAATTGAGCATAGATTTCGCGATACTCGCCGGTGCGCTCTTCAACGGCCTTCTTAACCGGGTCGATACGCGGAACATCTACAAACTGAAAATTATTTGCCATAACCATCTACTAATTCGTTATTAACTTTCGAAAATATATATTCATGTTTGTCTGTTAAGCCGCACGACATTGCATATCCTCAATCAGAGATTCCAGTGAGGCGGCCCTGGGCTTTACCAGCCAGAACTTTGCGATGGCATCGGCAAAATTATCCAGTATCGCCTGACCACACGGGCTATTGGTTTCTTTAACAAACTCTTCTATTAACTCACGCAGAAAAACTCGATGCGCTTCCATTTGTTCCGGTGCAATACGAACTATTTCGACATCATGATTATAATTATCACCGAAAGAATTTTTCTCATCATAAACGTAGGCAAAACCACCGGTCATGCCGGCCCCGAAATTAATGCCCGTTGAACCTAATACTGCCACCACACCACCGGTCATATATTCACAACCGTGATCGCCGATGCCTTCTACCACGGTCATACAACCTGAGTTACGCACAGCGAATCGTTCACCGGCCATGCCGGAGGCAAATAATTTACCGCCGGTGGCACCGTATAAACAAGTATTGCCGATAATCGTTGTTTCATTAGATTTGAATACACTGCCTGTAGGCGGATATAGCACTAACTTACCACCGGCCATGCCTTTACCGACGTAATCATTGGCGTCGCCTTCTAAATACATGTGCAAACCGCCAGCATTCCAGACACCGAAACTTTGTCCTGCCGTGCCTTTTAATTTTATGCTGATCGGCGTTGGCTCCATACCCTGATCACCATGGCGAACCGCAATCTCGCCTGACAAGCGCGCACCAATCGAACGATTAATATTCTGAACGTTATAACTGAATTCAGCAGTCTGTTTCGCTTCGATCGCTGACAAAGCATCCTTAACCATTTGTTCGGCAAGCTCACCTTTGTCGAAGGGTTCATTCTTCGGTTGCATACAATATCGAGCCTTGTCTTTTGCCACGCCGCCATCTGATAAGATAGGGCTAAGATCGAGTTTATTTTGCTTCGCTGTGTCACCCGCTATGGTTTCAAATAAATCAGTACGCCCAATCACATCGGTTAGTTTTTTACAACCTAACTGCGCCAGTAATTCACGAACCTCCTGGGCAATGAATTTGAAGTAATTCATAATCCATTCAACTTCACCTTTGTAATGTTCCATACGCAAAATATTATTTTGCGTGGCCACACCGGTCGCACAGTTATTTAAATGACAGATACGCAGGTATCGACAACCCATGGCAATCATCGGCCCGGTTCCAAAGCCAAAACTCTCGGCACCGAGAATGGCCGCTTTGACAACATCCAGTCCGGTTTTCAGGCCACCATCGGTTTGCAGGCGAACTTTACCGCGCAGATTGTTTGCCCGTAAAATCTGATGGGTCTCAGTTAAACCTAGCTCCCAGGGACTGCCCGCATATTTTACTGAGGTCATCGGTGAGGCGCCGGTGCCACCGTCATACCCCGAGATGGTAATTAAATCCGCATAGGCCTTGGCTACCCCGGCGGCAATCGTACCGACACC
>QILH01000089.1 GCA_003233255.1 Gammaproteobacteria bacterium
GACCTATATTCAAAACCCGCCCTACTTCACCGGTATGACCGCTGAACCGGGTGCGGTAAACCCCATCTTTGCTGCAAGAGTACTGGCCCTGCTCGGCGACTCGGTCACCACCGATCACATTTCACCGGCGGGCGCGATCAAAGCCGACAGTCCGGCAGGCCAATACCTGCAGGACAACGGAGTCGAGGCCTCCGACTTTAATTCCTATGGCTCGCGGCGCGGGAATCACGAAGTCATGATGCGTGGCACCTTCGCCAATATCCGTCTGCGCAACCTGCTCGCACCGGGTACCGAAGGCGGCGTCACCCTGCACCTGCCGTCACAGGATCAGATGTCGATTTACGACGCGGCCATGAAATACCGAGACGAAGGTTTCCCGTTAGTGGTATTGGCGGGCAAGGAATACGGCTCGGGTTCCTCACGGGACTGGGCGGCCAAGGGGCCGAATCTGCTCGGCGTGCGTGCGGTGATCGCCGAGAGTTATGAACGCATCCACCGCACCAACCTGGTCTGCATGGGCATCCTGCCACTGCAGTTTAAGGCCGGCGACAGCGCTAAATCATTGGGGTTAACGGGTCACGAATTGCTCAGTGTCGGCGATATCCAGGACGGCAAGGCAAAACAGGTGACCATTAGCGCCATTGCGCCCGACGGCAAGAAGACAAGCTTCAAAGTCAGCGTGCGTATCGACACCCCGCAGGAAGTCGAATACTACCAGCATGGTGGGATTCTGCATTACGTGCTCAGACAGCTATCGGCTTCGTAACTCCTGAAGTTGGGCGGCAACAACAATCTTGTCATCCTGAGACGTGCAACGACATTCTGTCATCCAGAGAAGTGTAACGACGAAGGATCTTGCTCTTCATTGGACAAGATCCTTCACTACGTTCAGGATGACAAAAAAAGCGTCAAGATGACAGCCAAAACCTGTCACCCTGAACGCACCATCCTACAAAGGACAGCAAATTCCAAAAGTGTGACGGGTTTTCCGCTTTTGAGCATAATTGAAACAATCTGATACCTTGATCACATCCGTGCTAAAGCCCATATATTGTATTGCCGATAGATAATTTGTCAGCACAGTAATAGTTAACGAAATCAGAAATCAATAGCGAGGTACGAAGCAGTGAGAACTCCGATTTACGGTCCAGCAATAGGCTCTCATCTTGGCAAGCCCATCTTTTCGACCATCGAGTCGGAAGACGGAAAGTTTGTCTTTGATCGTCTGGCCGAATGCGATAGAGATGGTTGCCCACTTCAGCAGCTTGAAAAAGCCGAACTGATGTTCAATCCAGGTCTAATTTACCGCCCAGCATAAAAGCGGTATGAATCCAGGTTAAGCCTGAAAACGTTCAGGCAGGTGTGAGTTCCCTCACACCTGGAAGCAGGAGAATCACCGCATTCTCTGCTCCTCGGTTTATCTCCGAGCCCCGCTAAGATATTCTATTTAAACAATATTCTTTAACACCTTATCCCCAATTCCACGCAGAACTGTTAGAATCCTGTTCTCATTAACATAAACAGGTACGACATGACGCCACTAACCTCTCTCACCGCCGTTTCCCCCATTGATGGTCGCTATGCAGCTCGCAGCGAAGTACTGCGCGACTTATTTAGCGAATATGCGCTGATTAAACATCGCGTCATCGTCGAGGTACGCTGGTTACAGCACCTGGCCACAGAGAAATCCATTCCAGAAGTGCCCGCCTTTTCCAAAGATGCACTGGCCGCATTAGATAAAATCCTTAGCGAATTCTCAATAGAAGACGCCCAGAAGGTAAAAGACATCGAACGCACCACCAATCACGATGTAAAGGCCGTTGAGTATTTTTTAAAAGACGCGATCAAAGACAACGCCGAGTTAAACGCCGTCAGTGAGTTTATTCACTTTGCCTGCACCTCGGAAGACATCAACAACCTGTCGCATGCCTTAATGCTAAAAGGCGCACGCGATACGGTATTGATCCCGTTGATGAAAGAGTTAATTGAAAAATTAACCAAACAAAAAGATAAAACCATAAATCACGCTATGCTGGCCCATACCCACGGGCAACCGGCCTCGCCAACTACAGTCGGCAAAGAAATCGCGAATGTGATTTTTCGATTAGAACGACAGATAAAACAACTGGCGGATGTTTCTATTTTAGGTAAGATTAATGGCGCGGTCGGAAATTACAATGCGCATTGTATCGCCTACCCGGAAGTAGACTGGCCGACGTTTTGCGAAACCTTTGTGACTGATTTAGGCATCGAATTTAATCCGATGACCATCCAGATCGAACCGCATGACTACATCGCCGAATACTTTCATGCGGTAATTCGCTTCAATACTATTCTATTAGATTTTGATCGTGACATCTGGACCTACATCTCGATGGGTTACTTTAAACAGAAAACCATCGCCGGTGAAGTCGGTTCTTCCACCATGCCACATAAGGTCAACCCGATCGATTTTGAAAACTCGGAAGGTAACCTCGGCATTGCCAATGCCCTGTTCGAACACCTGGCGATGAAATTGCCGATCTCACGCATGCAACGTGACCTGACTGATTCAACGGTCTTGCGTAATTTAGGCGTCGGCATAGCGCACTCGTTAATAGCCTATCACTCAACCCTGCGGGGCATATCAAAACTCGAGATTAACGAAAAGGCCCTGCTCGCGGACTTGGATCAAAACTGGGAAGTGCTGGCCGAACCGATTCAAACCGTCATGCGTCGCTATGCGGTGCCCGAGCCCTATGAAAAGTTAAAAGCCTTAACCCGCGGACAACGCATCACCAAAGACACCCTGCATGCGTTTATCGATACGCTGGAGATACCCGATAACGAAAAACAACGCCTAAAAGAACTCAGCCCGGCCAGCTATATTGGGCTTGCGAAATCATTAACCTGAAGTGATACCATATATGGGTTCGCTTCTCCAAGGGGATATTTCCGTGGAAACAAATCTACATTTTTCTCGTCATTCCGGCGGCGGCGGGAATCCAGCTCCTGATTGGATCTCTTTCTCCAGAGAAATGACCGTAAAATGTGAGCTCATATCAACATCAACTTCAGTAGACATCATATTATGCTGGTATCCACAGCCAATTCGATTATAATTTTTATATGAACAACGGAATTGAGAGCATGCCCCAATGGATGATGATTTAGAGGTTTTAGAAAAAATTGAGCACCAACTCGGCAAATCTGACGAGAACATCCAGATCGACTCGAGCGACGAAAACCAGAATTTAAGTCTGGAACTGGTCTCGCAGGCCTCAAAAACCGTCGACATCTTCACCCGTGACCTGGCCGTACGTATCTATGATGATGCCAAATTTATCACGGCTTTGCGTGACCTGGTGGTTCGCAACGATAAAACACAAATCAGAATTTTAATCATTGACCCCGATAAGCCCATCAAACACGGCCACCGCATCATCGAACTGGCCCGACGTTTAAGCAGTTCCATTGAAATTCGACACGTACACATTGATAATCGTTCAGACCCACAATCTTTTTTAATCGCAGATGGTCGCGGCATATTGCATCGTAAACTGGCCAGCCGTTTTGAGGCCACGGTTAACTTTAATAACCCGCTATTTTGCCGTGAATGCCTGACCCATTTCGATGAAGTCTGGGGACGTAGCCAACCAGTATTAGATTTTAAACGACTGCACATATAAAAAATCGAGCTTATGAAAAACATCATCGCCCTCCTGTTATTTTTGTTCTCAATGAACGCCTGGTCAGACATGGTCATTGAAACGATCCCGTTATCATACCGAAGCGCAGAAGAGATTATTCCCATTGTTCAGCCCATGCTGGATCCCGAAGGCAGCCTGACCGGGACAGGATACAAACTCATTATCAAAAGCACACCCAATAACATAAGCCAGATCCGAACCCTGCTCGAAGAGATCGACATCAATCCCGATAATCTGAAAATCTCCGTATCCTACCGGGATCAATCGAATCAAAATAATCGAGGTGGCTCGGTATCGGTTCAGGCCAAAGCTGATATTGGCAGTGTCGAGATCGGTGATCCTCACAACCAGCAGGATGGTGATCTAACCGTAACGGGTGCCAATGACAAAGTTAAATTTGATGCCCGCATTTATGAAAGCAAAGCAAAAAACAATAAAACCGATATACAAACTATGTTGGTTACCGAAGGTTACTGGGGCACCATCTCCATGGGGCAATCCATACCGTATGCGCGGCGAACCCGAAATCCCGACGGTACAGTAACCGAATCGGTACAATACAAAAAGATCATGTCCGGCTTCAGGATAAAACCCCGAACCAATGGCGATAACGTCACCATAACTATCCAGCAACAAAAACAATCTCGGAGTGATGGCGGCCATGATGCGATTGATTCCAGTGAGATCGAAACCGTGGTCACCGGAAAATTAGGACAATGGATCTATATCGGCGGCACCGATCATAGTAAAAACTTATCCCAGTCCGGTTTAACCTATCGCACCCGCATACGCTCAACCGATGTGAATCAGGTCTGGATCAAGGTAGAACGCCCTTAGATTATTTTATGTCAGAACCAACAAACTTTACTGTCCATTACACCATCACCCCCTCCTCGCCTGAAGCTCATATCTTTGAGGTGGTGTGTTGTATTCATAACCCCGACCCAGCCGGACAAGTGGTGTATCTACCGGCCTGGATCCCAGGCAGTTATATGATCCGAGATTTTTCTAAAAATATTACTGAGATAAATGCAGTTAGCAACGGGCAATCAATAGCATTAACGAAACAGGACAAACAAACCTGGTTATGCGAGAAAACCACTTCACCAATCGAAATCACCTATCAAGTTTACGCCTGGGATCTATCGGTACGCACCGCGCATCTGGACACCACCCACGCGTTTTTCAATGGCAGCAGTGTTTTCCTGGCGATTAACGGACAGGAAAACGATCCGGCACAGGTCACCATTAACTTACCCGAGGGTGAACACTATAAAGACTGGCGCGTGGCGACAACCTTAACCCGCGAACACACTGAACTATTTGCATCGGGCAACTACTCGGCACCGAATTACGAAGAACTGATCGATCACCCGGTAGAAATGGGATCGTTCGATGAGATCAATTTTTCCATCAATAATATCCCCCATCACATCATCGTCACCGGCATACATAAAAGCGATTTAAACCGGCTCGCCAATGACGTCGAACGAATCTGTCAAACACACATCAACATGTTCGGCGAATTGCCTGAGATGGAACGCTACATATTTTTATTAACCGTGGTCGGAACCGGTTACGGCGGATTAGAACACCGAAGCTCCACCGCGCTGATCTGCAACCGCAAAGACCTGCCCAGTAAATATATGCAAAAGCTAAACGATGACTACGTTAACCTGCTCGGCCTGTTTAGCCATGAATATTTCCACACCTGGAACATCAAACGCATCAAGCCCGAAGAATTCATTCCCTATCAATTACAAAAAGAGACCTACACCGAATTGCTCTGGGCCTTCGAGGGCATCACCTCGTATTATGATGAACTTGGCTTAGTTCGCAGCGGCACCATCGACGAAAAGACCTATCTTGAATTACTCGGCAAAAACATCACCCGCGTTATGCGCGGCGCAGGGCGACACAAACAAACCTTATTAGAATCCAGCTACGACGCCTGGACGAAATTCTACCAGCAGGATGAAAACGCCCCCAACGCCATCGTTAGTTACTATGTGAAAGGCGCCCTGTTTGCCCTGTGTCTGGATCTAAAAATACGCAAGGCCACCGATAACAACGCATCCCTCGACGAGGTCATGCGAGAGTTATGGACAGGCTATGGTAAAAAAGGCATCGGTATCAATAGCACAACCATCCCCGAAATAATTCAGACAATAACAAAAACCTCGCTAAACGATTTCTTCACCGACTATCTTACTACCGTCAACGACCTGCCCCTCGATGAATTACTCAAAGACGTTGGCCTGACACTGGAAAAACGCGCCACCGATAATATGGACGACACCGGCGGCAAACCCAAAGACGACGACAACACCGCATTTAATTTAGGCCTTAAATTGCAAAGCAACCCACTCGGCGCAAAGGTACAGGTTGTTTATGAAGGCGGCGCGATACAACAAGCCGGAATCGCCAGCGGTGATATTATTATCGCTGTAAACAAATTAAAAGCCAACAAAGAAACATTTCTGCCTTTATTGGCAACTTATTCGCCCGGTGATCGTGTTATTCTCGATGTGTTTCGGCGTGATGAATTAATGACGTTTACCATCACCCTACAGATGCCTGCTGAGAATACTTATTTTTTAACAACTATAGATAACCCTGAGAAATTATTGCTTCGGCACAGCTGGCTAGAAAACCAATTGTAAAGATTTATTTCTTAATGAATTTTTATTCGTGATTTGATGGATAATTAAATAAATCATCTGTATTTGTAATATTTTTGAGTTCGATATGATTATATGCCCCGGACATAAAGCATGACTCATTTGGCTCAGGAGCAGGTTTAAATATTACTTTTCTGCCGCAGAGGTCATATGCTACTCTAGGAATTATTATCATTTTTCCTGATAGTTTTTTTGCCTTGCTAGTTAGTGAGTCTAGCCCGTCAAAGCTTCCATTTAGAAAATAATATTGGTTGATTAAATCCCAGCTCACTAATTCATAAATTTCAGTAAATTTCCCAGCAATATAAATCACTTGTTACGTAGCTTCTTAGAGCTTTCTGAGGGTCTATTTGGAACTTCGACAAAATATTTTATCCTCCGCTTTCATGTGCAGGCCTGTTACTATTAGCTGGTAGGTATGTGGTGACTTCTTTTGATGTTAGCCTGCTTATCTTTTCATTGTTGCGCTCGATATGGGGCAATACGCAT
>QILH01000279.1 GCA_003233255.1 Gammaproteobacteria bacterium
CGTCGGTAAACAGGATGCGTTTTATAATTAATTTAGGCTCATCGGCCTTGTTCTTCTCTGCGTCTGGCGTGGCTCCCGGTTTTGCAGCCCCGGCACCCAGGTTTTTCTTCAGTTGGTCGAGGTTGGTTTTTCTGTCGTTATTGATTTCAAAAAATATCTGCGGGGCAACGATACGAATCTCGTCGATGATGTAGGGCTCGGCCTGCAAAGATTTGATGTCGATCTGGGTATGAACCTGACCCAGTGAAAAGGCCGCGCCTGAGGAGAAGCCCGCTGGGTTGGCAATGGTCAGACCGTTGATCGTACCGATGCCGTTAGTGAGTTCAATACGCACCTTGTCGACCCGCACGGCAGTATGGGTGGCGGCGCTGCCGTGTTTTTCAATCGCCGCTTTGACGATGACGTCGAGATTGGTGAAGACGTAATACACTCCGATGGCGAGGGCAAATACGACGACAAAGCTAAGACCGAGTATAATTTTTTTCATGGGGATTCTCTTTATTTATATCAACTGATTCCCGCCTATTGTGTGCAGGTCTATTGTCTCCGCATTAAGTCTTCCATTACCCTGAGCGGTTGCTCATCGATGCGTTTGCCATCGTGGTAAAACACGATTAACTTGAGCGGGCCGGAGTGGGCCGCTTTGTGCGCCACATTATCCGGGCTAATCGTATAACGACCGAGCATTCTTTCTGTTGGCCATTCTATATCAGTGTAAGCCAGGTAAACCAGTTGGGAACAGACAATTTTATCGGTGGTCTCAACATTGAAGTTGAAATCATATTCCTTGCCTACCTGACGCAGGCTACGAATAATACGTGCAGCAGTTTTTTGCCTGGTTCTACCCGGATCACGAATAATCGCAACATCGTCAACATTCATAAAATTCGCCAGGGTGTTTATTTCAACGCCGCTGCGCAGGGCTTCGACGATGCGACGGCCGTTTGATATTTCTTTTTGATATTTTTGTACCATGGGATGATTCCATATGCCCAGCACCTTTAATTCTTTTTTACTGCCTACCCAGATCGCCGCGTGCCCCCAATGGCCAGGAATCATTTTATCGGTCAATCGAAATGGCGTTTTCTCTAACAGAATGTCACCGGGTTTTAAATTAAATGTTAAATAGGTATGACTATTTTCATCTTCATACAATTTTCCCTTACGCTCTTCAACCAAACCAACGAGATTACCAAAAATTTTACTAATAGCATTTACCGTATGGCGCTTAAATTCAGATAAAGTATCTTTAGCGTCGCCATGAGCAAGCATTGTCTGTTGTTCTATTGCATCGTCATAGCTGAATTCTCGCATGACGGGGTACGCTGGGCTTTGTTTTATAAGCTCACTTAAGTAGCCAGCTTTGTCATCTTTACTTAAACGTGCAACGTGGTTGGGGTATTCTGTTTCAAAATACTGTATCTCTTTGCGCACCAACGCTACATTGTCGGTATTGAATATGGTATCGGTAACCGCCTCAAGTTGATCTTTGTTACGTCCATAACCCAGGTCGCTCTGGTTTAAAAATTGTCGAATACGTTCGTGTTTATTCAAAATTGATGCGGTAGTAAAATAAGTGTCGTACAGCATCAAGGTAGCAGATAACGCGACCGTAAAGCCTTTAAACCGAGTATATGGATCTAACGGCGATAAATCTCTTTTTGCCATGGCTTCGTCTGTGGCCTGCAACCAGCATTCATTTCGAGCCACAATGGCAACGACTTTGTCGCTAAGTTCCAGACCATGCGACATGCCGGTGTTTAACTTGTCCTGCATCAAGGGTGGAATCGCGATATCACGTTCAATGTTGTCGGTGATCCAGTTCGTTAATTTAAGGGCCTTTTCCCGTGCCACCAGAACTTCTTCAGCTAATATCTGGTAATTATTTATCTCGCGATCTAATCGCACGCTTAACAAAGTTGCATCGCCCTTTGTCTCAGTTAACCGGGCCCAGCAATACTGGTTATCCGCATCGTGGTTTTTGCGAGTTATGAGCCGATCGGTGGCACAGCCTGATAACAGAACAACCCCGAGCACAATACTCAGAGTTAAATATTTTTTATAGCCGATACTAAAGTGTGTCATTCGAGTAGTTGTTCCGTAATCCGTAATATGGTTAAATCGTTTGGCCTCGTTATTTGAGCAACTAATATTTCACGCCTGATTTTATTTTATCAATATTAGTATGTATATAACTATACCGAACCTGTACCGCTGATCTCTACAACAAACTGGCAAAAGCTTAACCAGTTTTGTTAAAAAATGTTAACACTTTCACTTATTGCGATCGACATTAGCATTGTCTTTTATTTGTAATAAAAATTAATAAATTTAAACCGATCAAATCTTGATTATATCTAACCAATCGCTCAAGATGAACTATAATGAATTGGCTAACAATTTGGGTTCAACTTTAAACCCGCCGTAGCATAGTTTTTTTGCCCATTGGTGTTTGATTTTAACTTTGCCTACAGGAGGTTCGTGTGTCGATGACAACTACATTACAAGAATATTTAACCCAAAATGGCATCGAATTCGAGATCCTGCCCCAACATTCCAGCTCAACCAGTTTAGCTTCAACACGTTGCACCCATGTCAGGGGACATTTGATAGCTAAACCCGTTATTTTCGAAGATAAAACCGGTTTCCTGATGGCCGTGGTACCCGCAAATGAGCGAGTCAAAGTGGGCAAACTAAATCGCATGCTGAACCGTGATATGTCGCTGGCCCGAGAAGAGGATTTGCGTAACCTGTTTGCCGATTGTGACTCCGGCGCAATACCGCCGATAGGATCGGCCTATGGCATTCAGAGCATCATTGATGACGATTTATTGCGGTGCAGTGATATCTATTTTGAAACTGGCAGTCATAACGAGCTAATTCATATAAAAGGTCGCGACTTTCATAAGCTAATGGAAGGTGCGCCGCATTCGAAGATCAGTCTGCATTAATTTATTTATCTGAATGGGGTAAGAGATCGCCCGCTTACCGGGTTCTAATACGCCATTCTTAGTTCACTGTCATCCCGAACGTTCCAGTCAAAATAGCTTGCATAATCATCCGTAACTGACCATTTAATAAAAGTGGTTTTTGCTGTGAAGTCTCTAAATTTTAACATATATGCTTGAACATATATATGTTTTATCGTATATTTAAACGATGAGTATCGATGCGAATGACTTCTATCAGGCCTTAGCCAACGAGAGTCGACTTCGTTGTCTGGTGTTATTGCAACGGCAGGGCGAATTGTGTGTGTGTGAGCTCACCCATGCCCTCAATCTATCTCAGCCAATGATCTCCCGCCATCTCGCCCTGTTACGTGAGAGTAATCTGGTTCTGGATCAGCGGTTTGGTCAATGGATTTACTACCGAATCAATGAGACCTTACCCGACTGGGTTCGCAGCGTGCTTCAAACCACCGCTCAGGCAAACGCCACAAAAACGCCCTTTGCCGCTGATCTGAAGGCACTCAATAAGATGCCGAATCGGCCCAGTACCGGCTGTTGTACTTAGTGGTGACTTTCAATTAAATACTTAGTGAGGATACGAACATGAAACGATTTCACATTCATTTCAGCGTCGACAACCTGAACAAAAATATTGAATTTTATTCGCAATTATTTAATTGCGAACCAGTGGTTAGCAAAGACGACTATGCTAAATGGTTATTGGACGATCCGGCCTTGAATTTTGCTATATCAACACGCGGAACAAAAACAGGTTTAGATCATATCGGAATTCAAACCGACACCGATGAAGAGTTAACCAGCCTGCGTAAATATCTTGAGGCCACCGATATTAAAGGCGTGGCTCAGGAAGATACAACCTGTTGTTATGTAAAATCCGATAAGTACTGGGTACAGGATCCACAGGGTATTGCCTGGGAAACCTTTCACTCTTTGCAAAGCATCCCCGTGTTCGGCGAAACTAATGCGGTTGCATTGGATGGGGCATGTTGT
>QILH01000070.1 GCA_003233255.1 Gammaproteobacteria bacterium
TCTGGATTCCCGCCTTCGCGGGAAAAGTGCCCCGCGGGTATGACGGTTGTGGCTGAATTAGCGATATATAAAATAATTTGGCTTAACTTAGTGCCATTCAGCTCAGACTGCGATTAAATGTTTTGTCAGAAAGTCACAGGCAACAACAGGAGATACGTTATGGTAAAAACAATTGCCGTACTGGTCAGAGACCGACCGGGTGAAGCACTCAGAATGGCGCTAGGACTCACTCTGGTGGATGACATCATCGACGTCTATATGCTGAATGGAAAATCGGCCGGGACAGAACAGGATCAACTCAATCTGGAATTAATGGAAGAAATGGAGATGAATATATACTCCAACCATAAGGGCAATAAAGGTATGCGGTACCTCTCTACCGAACAGATTGCTCACAAACTGCTTGCGTACGATCATGTATTACCTTATTAACCATGCGTTACACCGGTAAAATGATGCATATGCATCATTTCTTTCACCTATAGCTCATCCTAGTATTTTCTTACAGACTGGCAAGATTACGGTTTTGCGAGTCAAAAAACAGTTAACGAAGAATGAAAACACCATGAAACTTGGCATCCTGATCAATACGGATAAACATCTTGAGCACATATTGGGTGTCACCAGGGCGGCCATAGCTCAAAAGCATGAGACCAGTATCTTCGTTATGGACTCGGGCACACGGTTACTGGAAAACGATTTATTTGTCGCTCTGGCGGAGTTACCGACCGTATCGATAACGCTATGTGAGCACAGTGCAAAGAATTATGGAATTAATACAGATGTTTTATCTGAGGATATCTGCTGCGCAAGCCAGTTTAATAATGCAATGATGAATCACAATGCGGATCGGGTAATTGTTTTATAACAATAATAAAATCACGATGACAATGTACATATATGAACCGAAACGCAGAAGGTGGAGTTGGAAGTTCTGTATTAGCGATCTCAGGTTACGATAAATTACTATGAACAGTTTTAGATATAAAGGTAATCGGGCAGAGTTACATGACAACTAAAATACTTCATATCTTAAATGATGGCCAAAACGAACTGGCCGATCAAATAATCGAGGTGCATTGCAAAGAATGCCAGGTTAAAGTGGTCGATCTGAATAAAAAAGAAATCTCGTATGACGATTTGGTCGAAAAAATATTTTCTTGTGACCGAGTCATCTCCTGGTAACAAAGGATCCGGCGAGCCGAGGCGTTTACGTAGCAGCGGGCTCAGACCGTGATCAAATTACAAAACAGGAACCATATTTAGCAGGTTAAGCGGAAAACGGGAATATGTGACACATGAAACAGGAGTAGCGTATCAGTGAGTAAGACCGGTTCAGGTTATGTTCGTGGCTTATTTCTACGCTGGCGACCCAGAACGGATATTTTGTTGTCTGCTGTCGATAACAATATGACTTTACCTCAAAGCAAGCCAAAACAAAACGAAGACCTTCTTATCTCAGTATTGATCTCTCTGTTAACTCTGACGACAGTATTTATTTTATATGTGTTTCGTTCGCTGGATGATAACCGCCTCACCAGTTGGCAATGGACGGTAACCGATGTTGAGCTGCCGACGATACTGTTAATGCTTGTCGTCGGTATTTTTGTTAGTTATCTGCTGGCGGCTTATTCGTGGCCGCTACGCAAACCAGCAGTATGGCTATTTATTTCTGCTTTTATCGTCTCTGCATTATTCTGGTCAGAACCCGAAGTTATTGTCGATACGTCCCGCTATTTTATACAAGCCAAGTATCTCGAGGTTTATGGCGTGGCCTATTTCTTTAAAGAGTGGGGTAACGAAATTTCGGTGTGGACGGATCTGCCGCTGGTACCTTTTCTATATGGCCTGGTGTTTAACGTCTTCGGCGAATACCGAATTGCCATCCAGATATTAAATAGCCTGTTCTTTTCGGCAACGGTGATACTGACCTACCTGACAGGAACAATGCTGTGGAATAAAACCTTGGGACTCTATGCGGGGAGCCTGCTTCTCGGTATCCCTTACCTGTTAACCCAGGTACCGTTGATGCTGGTGGATGTGGCCAGCATGTTCTTTTTTACCCTCGCGATCTTTATGACCATCAAGGCCGTCCGGCAAGGTGGTGCGATTTGGTTGTTATCGGCTGCGCTGACGATCGTGCTGGCGATGTTATCCAAGTACTCAGTCTGGTTGATGCTCAGTATTGTGCCGATCATTTTCCTGTCGCATCTTGAATACGGACGGAAAATAATTCTACAGCGTGCCGTAATGATCACACTGACAACCCTGTCCCTTATCGGTCTGGTTTTACTCTGGAAATATAACGTTATTGTCGAGCAGCTAACATTACTGCAAAGCTATCAGCTGCCTGGCCTGAAACGTTGGAGCGAAAGTTTTAGCTCGACGTTTTTCTTTCAGGTACATCCCTTCATAACCGTGGCCGCGGTGTTTTCTATTTATGCGGCGATTAAGAACAAAGATATCAAGTATGCCATCATTAGCGGGTTATTGTTGCTGGTGTTTGTGCTGGAGATCAAACGAGCACGGTACCTTATTATTATTCTACCGATGTTGGTATTGATGGCCGCGTATGGGCTTAATGAAATTAGAAATATAAAAGCACAAAAATATATCGTGGCCTCGGCCGTTGTCTCGGCTTTTGTCATCGCGATGTTTGGCTATTTGCCTTTTTTACAAAACACCAGTGCCATTAACCTGAGTCAGGCCGGGAAATATCTTGATGCCATCAATGCGGGTGATACCGGGACAATCGAAGTCGTTGCGCTTGCACAGCAACGTTCAATGGTCAATCCAGCGGTTGCCATTCCGATGCTTGATTTAGTCACCCAAAAAAAACTGGTTTATAATTATGATCAGGCTCAAATACAACGGCCAGCGTCCGTCGAAACATCGTCGTTAAGATTTACCTGGGAATATAAGAATCCTGAATATTTTGTTAACGAGGGTTTGTCAGCCGAAATACTAACAAAACGTATGCCACTTGTTGTCATCTTTGGTGATGCAGATCAATTTAATTCGAAAATTATTCCGGCTAAACTAACAGAACGACTTACGAACTATCGTCTGGATAGAGAGTTTGTGGTTTCCGATAAAGTATTTAAATATCAAACCATGATTCGCCTGTATTTGCCAGAACCAGCCTAATTTGAAACCGGCTTTAGAAACAAAGGAATAAAGAATATCCAAAATTAATTTATCAGGAGTAAACCTAATGGAAAACACTCGTGAAAGAACACACCGCTTCTGGGCCTTTTTTATTTTAGGCTTCTTTGCGCTGGTTAGCATTACCACCTTCATCTACAACGAGTATTACATCTATCTTTCCATTTACCTGTGGTTTGGCCTGGTTTACGGGCTGGCATTGCAGTATGGCCGCTTTTGTTTTTCCTCTGCATTCCGCGACCTGTTTGCGGTCGGTGTGGCCAGAATGGCAGTTGGTATCACCATAGCCATTGTGCTGTTTGCATTTGTCGCCTCGCTGGTGACCTCACAGGGTTTAAGCACCTTTCATCCTGCACCCTCCGGTATTCACGCGGTGATTGCCGGATTTATTTTTGGCGCAGGCATGGTGTTTGCCGGTGGTTGTGCATCGGGGTCTTTATATAAAACCGGTGAAGGCAATATGAACGCGCTGATTGTCGTGATATCCATCAGCGTAGCCCAGGCCCTGTTTGTCGACGTCGGTGGCTGGACCAATAATCTTGTCCCCGAAGTATGGCATCACTCGGCGCTGGCCAAAGGATTACCGGAGTCGATCAATGTGGGGGATGGCTGGGTGGATCAGTATCTGGCAGGTTATGTATGGGATCAGCCGGTGATGGCCTTCTCGTCGATGCTTGGCTGGGAAAATTCATCGGCGTTGGGCGCGATCGTGGGTAATTTCCTGATCGGGGTGTTGGTCCCATCGGCGTTGTTGCTGGCGGTGGTTTATTTCGTCTGGTCGCGT
>QILH01000179.1 GCA_003233255.1 Gammaproteobacteria bacterium
CTCAATCACATCAATGAGATTTTTAAGTTGCTTGAGATGTTGAGGATCAAGTGGGTCAATCGAGCCCAGAGACAAACCCACACCGTGCATGCTGCGTGGATAATGCTCGCGAATTTGTTCCAGATAATGCAACGGTTTTCCGCCTGGTTTGTCACCGGTCCCCAGCCCAAAATAATTTTCGCTGTGCGCTTCGAACCAGGCCACATCCGGTAGTTGTTCCAGAACGGGCTTAAAATGCGGCGCACGCAAGCCAATACCTGCGCGCGCCGGGATATTGCTGTTAACACGAGAATGCATGTGCGAAATCGTCTTTTTTGCCATTAAGCCTTGGGTGTCAGACTGCCGCCAACAATTTTATCGCAAGTGCCTTTGGGGACCACAATAAACGCTGTTGGCTTGGCATCGATTTCTGCTGTGCCTGCACAGGCACTGTTCGATGTCTGGCAGTCATTTTGGCCGGCCTTGACAATGCCATAACATTTTTCCATGCTTTTTTTGCCCGCCTCAACAGGCAGACTGACTGTCAACACACCAACAGCAAACACGCTGGCGAGGGCGGACCGGGCAATCAATTTACTATTTTTCATCTTTGTCGTACTCCATAAAAAAAGGGGAAACGGTTATTTTTACAAGCAAGCTTTTGTCTGCTCGTTACAGTACCAAGATGAACAATAGATGAAAATGTTACAATCTGCTTACCGTAAAAATATCTGGTCGTAAATACGAAGAAAAAGTCAGTGAAAACAGCCTTGGTGCCCTGATGTGATCAGGGAGTATTAACAACCATTTTACCAAACAACCACTGACCATGCCGGTTGGCAAAAATCACTTTGTCTGCCGCATTCAGCTTGAGCATATTGTTCACTGCGACCTTCACCAGATCCTGCGCGCGTCAGAGGGGAATCAGGTACTTTTTCTGACAGCAATGCGCATACGCAAGGCAGTCAGTTTGATGAACCCCCCGGCAGTCTGCTGATTATAGGCACTTTCGTCATCTTCGAAGGCGGCAATATTAACGATGCCCAAATCCCGTTATGCCCCAGGTCGCGCTGGAGGCGAGCCCTTACACTGTCACTGTGTGTCTCGTTGCGTTTGCCGGGCCTTGTTGTGTGGCAGTGATCAAGTTTCAGGTAATAGTTATGAGCATTGCCGGCAGTGGATTAAGGACAAATTGCTGGATCTGTCGGGTATTTTTTCACTGGATATCTTCGCCGATGCCATCATGTCCACTTATTACCACGTGGTGTTTCACGTTGATCAGACAAGGCCGAGAACTGGAGCCAGACGGAGATGAGTCATCAATGGCACCAGCTGGTTTATGCGGGTATTGAATGAATCCACCGCCGCCAGGCTAATGCAGAAGATGGTTGCACCGGGCGATTCAAATCTCAGTCATTACTGTATGAATCAGCACGGATGGTCTGTATGGCTTACGTTGATTTTAATCCTGTGAAAGCCGGTTTGGCGAAAACATCGGAATCCCTGCCGTCCATACCAGTATTCAGAAACGCCTGAACAAGGCACAGAAAGCCACACAACCCAATGATCCCCAACAGCAGGAAAATCAATTATTGGTTTTTGCGGGTAATCTCAAGGAACATATGCCAAAAGGCCTGCCCTTCCGGTTAACGGATTATCTGGCATTGGTGGACTGGGCAGGCCGTATACTGCGGGATGACAAAAAAGGCACGATAGCTGAAAACATACCTCCCATACCCCGTTCACAGTCTTGCAATGTTGATCAGCCCATTGCTGAGGCTCATACCTGTCTGCGAATCCTGAATATTGGTTTCTCAGACGTATTGACATCTGTTTTCTGACAACATCATTCAAAAGTGCGGTGAAGTAACGGGCAACACGGGATAATTATCTTGCTTGTTTTAACTCGGGTGTCTCTTTTTTTTAACTAACTCGAAATATCCAACGTCGTATTTTCTTCGTTTATCTGTACCAGAAAATTATCACGCTCTACTCTATATTTTCAATATCTGGCTGCTCAACGTCTGATGGAAGATAGAGTTACCCCAAAAAATTCAGCGGATAAGCGAGCAAGACATCGCCATCCGCGTAGCCCTTGTTATCATCCTTAAAGATACACGACGTACTGATAAACACTGTATTTTTTTTGTAACTAAAGCTATTAATAGAGAGTATTCCCGTAAAATGTTTAGCATTAATAACTCTTTTGAAACGTGTGGTGGTTTTGAGAATCAGCATGGAAGATAACTGTTTATCAAAGTATGTCGCAATATTTATACCAGCCATGATTTTTTTACATTGTGGAGTAATGCCATTAATAGGGTTGTTATCAAAAAAACGGTTATTTATCATATAGCCAAATGCAGTGTAGGCAAGTTGGTTAAAACAGATGAGAAACTCCACGGCATTAAAATGGCCAGTGTCTTTAATATAACAACTTTGAGGTATATTGAATCGACCTGTGATTAGAATTGGGGTGTCTTTGATGTGTGTTGTATTCAGATTAATATGAGTGGATTTTAGATAGTCGGTACTTGTTGAGTGATAGGGTTTGAGAATTTTGTCCAGAAAGCCTTGCTCAATTTCATACGCATCCAGCGGTAATTGTTGAGCTAACATGAATCATCTCCCGTGAAGGAATTAAGGTGTGTTGGTGGTGCTCAATTAATCATTTGTTCCCAAGGGGTAACCCATCCCGTATGATGATGCGATACACCAGAGTATCTTCTTCTTTATTGATATCACCCGAAACCGGATCATTATTTTCCGCCAAACGCCCGGCCTTGTGGGCAAGAAAGCGGTTATCCCAGATGATGATGTCACCCAACTGCCATTGGAATTCAGAAATAAACCGGTCTTGCTCGATGAAGTCGAAAAGACTTTCGAGCAGAGTGTTCGCTTCATCCGTTCCCATGCCGTCAATACCTATAGTGAAACCACGTGATGCAAACAGTGTCTTGTTTCCTGTGGCGGGGTGCCGGATCACTGCAGGATGAGAAACAGGTGGTTGCACTTGATGAATGAGCATCATAATTTCACTCATATCCAGCCCCACATCCTCTTCTCTGACTTTATACTTCCATTTGCCACGCTGAATAAGATATCTGTTATCCAGGCACCGTTTTAACTCTGTCGGCATTTCATCCAGTGCTTTTTCCAGGTCGATAAATAGTGTTGTTCGCCGTGAATTAACAGGTATGATTTGGGGGTAAAGCATGGTTAACGCTACAGGGTAATCTAGGAATGATGTGTCTGAATGCCAATATCCTCCTGTGCGTGCAACACCGAATTTCTCGCCGTTTTGCTCTACATTCGATGACACAAAAATAAGCGGATAATCTGGGTGGTGGTAATTCTCCTGTAAATACGGAATGGGCTCACCGAGTGCAACAGCCAGATCACAAAATTGTTGTTCCAACATATTTTGGTCTTTCAGTATGACGATCTTATGTTTATACAATAATTTTTTGATGGCTGAAAATTCCTCGGCTGAGGCCTTTACGGCATTGAGGTCGGTAATAAAACAACCAATTTCCGCGTTCAGGCTAATATCCATATTCATTGGCCACACTCCGTTCAGGTCACCACACTTTGAGTTGCAAAGATCATCCATTATTCGGCGTTATTCCGGATTGAGGCTATGCTACAAACTATTTTGGAGATGAACCAAGGAATTAGTACACTAAAAAAATGTAAAAAATTACCAGTTTTTCCTGAAACTCCAAGCGCTTACGCAGCAAGCTGCGAGGAATTCAACTCAGAGAAATTAACATCAGGAGGCCACCTGGTCGACTGAAGAAAGAAGGATTGAAATGTGGTCTGTCGCCCTTTATTAGTCTCCTTTAAGGTTAAAACCACCGCCTTTAGGCGATCAGATTTATCTGCGATACTTTTATCAGTCACATAGTAAGAGGTGCGCTGCCATGGAATATCGTTATGGAAGTCATACCGTTTTTAAGATC
>QILH01000143.1 GCA_003233255.1 Gammaproteobacteria bacterium
TGATGTGATTCTATGGCCTGTCCCTGGCTCAGACTATCTGGAATTAAAGCCAGAAAGGCCGCGCCTAACAAGGCACCAATGGCAAAACTGACAAAATGAGGTACCAGGGCCTGACGAACCCGATCCGGGAACAATAAAAATACAGCCGCAGCGACGACGCTGAGGATTCCACCGAGCAAACTAAATATGATGATCCAGGCAAGTAAGGGCACAAACTATCCAGCCAAATTTAAGAGGGGCACATAATACCTTAATTTACAGGCAATACCAGTCATCTATCTATTGCTCCGTTATCCAGATCAAGCTGGCCATACGACCCGTCTGGCCTTCACGTCGAAAGGAATAAAACCGGCTTGCATCGGTATAAGTACAAAACTGTCCGCCATAGATCTGTTCGACCCCGGCCGCCGCCAGTTGCAAACGTGCAATACCATACATATCCATCATCCACTTACCTCTGTTTTTACTATTAACAAAACAGGCGATGAATCCTGGATTCTGTTGTAAAAATTGTTCTCTTACTTCCGTACCCACTTAAAACGCGGTGGGGCCGATTGCCGGACCTAACCACACCAGTAACGATTCCGTGGCAACCGGCATTTTTTCAATGCAGCGCAAAATAACCTGTTGTTCCAGCCCTCGCCAACCTGCATGCACCGCAGCAACATACTGACCTTTCTTATCGGTAATCAATACAGGTAAACAATCTGCCGTCATGACGGCGCAGATTTTACCTGCAAGCCCGGTGGTACTGGCATCGGCTGTGTGGATAAGGTGATGATCGGTTGCAACAGCACAACCGTGTACCTGCTCCAGCCAATGCGGTTCCGCCGGTAACTGTAAAAACTCGTTGAGCTGGCGACGATTTTCTTCAACCGATTTGGGATCGTCATCAACATGGCTGGCGAGATTAAAACTTGCATAGTCCCCCTGGCTGCTGCCACCCATTCGGGTGGTAATGCCGGCAACGACGTTCGCCGGTGCTGGCCACTGTGCCGGGATCCAGCTTTGTTCATTCACTGGCGGCATCCTGTTCCAGCACCGTCAACAAATGCTGCATATCCCTGGGTAATTCCACACGCCATCCCATTGTTTCGTGAGTCATCGGATGCTCGAGGCCAAGATACCGTGCATGCAGTGCCTGGCGTCTGAAATTTTTCAATTCCGCAATAAGCTCGTCACTGCAGCCCGCGGGTAATTTAAAACGTCCACCGTATACCGGATCACCGATCAATGGATGATGTATGTGGGCCATATGAACCCGAATTTGATGGGTACGACCGGTCTCCAGATTCACTTTTACCGAGCTATGACCACGAAAGCGTTGTTCCACTCGATAGTGGGTCACCGCCGGTTTGCCGTGCTCGACCACAGCCATTTTAACACGCTGCTGGGGATGGCGACCGATTGGGGCATCCACGGTTCCGCCTGCGGTCAGCACACCATTGATGACCGCAATATATTCTCGCTCAAAGGCCCGCGCCTGTAATTGCTCGACCAGGGACTTATGTGCCTCGAGGGTTCGCGCCACCACCAGCACACCACTGGTGTCTTTATCAAGCCGATGCACAATGCCCGCACGAGGGATGGATTCCAGCTCAGGTGCATAATTCAACAGCGCATTCAGTAAGGTGCCGGATGGATTACCTGCGGCAGGATGCACCACCATCCCGGCCGGCTTGTTGATGACAATCAGACTGTCATCCGCATATACAATACTCAGCTCAATCGCTTCCGCCTGCCATTGCCCCTCTACCTCAGTTTGCGCCTGCAACATAACTTGTTGGCCCACGGCCACTTTATCCTTCGCTCTTAAGATCTTACCATCCACCTGTACGTGCCCGGCACGAATCCACTGCTGTAAACGGCTGCGAGAATATTGCGAAAACAATCGAGCCAGGGCCTGATCGAGACGGGAACCATCCAGTGATTCTGGAATCTCAGCAACAAGGCGCGAATCTTCCGTCTGGCCCTGTTTATCGCCAGTTGCACGGATCTCATGTTCGGGAATTATGTCGGTCATCATTCAAGGCTAATCGTGTGCTTCACTATAATAACAAGGTATACTAACCCAAGTTCAGCAGTTGAGATGAGAAATAAAGTGATGGTTCGAGCAATAAAACTGAGTTTACTGGCTTTTGTGTTAGGTGCGTTATTTAGCTGTGCCTCGGTTGACCACGATGATCCAACCGAAGGCCTGAGTGCGGCAGAAATTTATGAATTTGCCAGCGAGTATCTAAAAGAAGGGAACTACGAACAGGCGATTGCCTACTACGAGCGACTGGAATCGCGTTTCCCCTATGGAAAATATGCGGAAAGAGCCCAAATGGAGATTGCCTACGCCTATCATAAAGATTCCGAACCGGAATCGGCCATTGTCGCCGCCAATCGCTTCATTAAATTACATCCCGATCACGCCAACGTTGATTACATGTATTATTTACGCGGTCTCGCCAGCTACGATCTCAGTGAATCCTTTCTGGATAGCCTGTTTACTGTTGATCCATCGCAGCATGATCCCAAATCCGCTCGACGCGCATTTGAATATTTTGCCCAGCTTCTGAAAAAATTCCCCAGGAGCCGCTATGCAAAAGACGCCATTGAACGCATGACTTTAATACGTAACAACCTGGCTTTGTATGAAGTCCATGTTGCGACTTATTATATGCGGCGCGGTGCCTTTTTAGCCGCCGCTAACCGAGGTAAATATGTGGTTGAAAATTACCAACGCACGCCCGCGATGGCCGATGCTCTGGCTGTCATGGCAAAGGCTTATGGAAAATTGGGGATGACGGATCTGGCTGACGATGCAAAAAAAGTTTTAAAACTCAATCACCCCGATCACGAATCACTCAAAAAATAAGAACCCGCCTCCTTCCGATTATTAACGGTGGGAAGGTTTGAGTATTTATACGGCGTCGTTGCCTTCTTCACCGGTACGAATCCGGACAACACGTGATACATCGCTTACAAATATTTTACCGTCGCCAATCTTGCCGGTACGAGCTGCGCTGGTAATCGCTTCGATACAACTATCAATCTGGTCGTCTTTAATAACGACTTCCAGCTTAACCTTGGGTAAAAAATCGATTACATATTCCGCGCCACGATACAGTTCAGTATGCCCTTTTTGCCGACCAAAGCCCTTCACCTCTACCGCAGTCATACCGGCAATACCAATCCCCGAGAGTGCTTCACGTACATCATCCAACTTGAAGGGTTTAATAATCGCTTCAATCTTCTTCATATCAGGTTTTCCTTTTTGTTCTCAATTATAGGAAATTCGTTATTTATCGTTATTAAGGTTATTTATTAGCCATTTTATCACTCTGGATTGCCCCAGTTAGCGTCACCACGATGAACCAACATAGTGCATACGATATCGGGAATTCCACTCCAACACTAGTCTAAAATAGCCCAAATTATCCTTTATGCCCTTCTGAGTCGGCCTTATTTCGGCCTTTCAGGCCTGCTCGCCCGAGATGAAAACCCGAAGTAACCGGATAGCGACGATCCCGACCAAAGGCCCGTTCGGTAATGCGCACTCCGGGAGGGGCCTGACGGCGTTTGTACTCCGTCGTATCCACCAGTCGCATGACTTTGCCCACATCCTGGGCTGAATATCCCCTGGCCACGATGTCTTCAGCGCCCAGGTCTTGCTCAATATAGAGCTCAAGGATCGGATCCAGGATCGCATAATCGGGCAAACTATCACTGTCTTTTTGATCCGGTGCCAGTTCCGCCGAGGGCGGTCGATCGATTACGCGTTGCGGGATAACTCGAGATTGTTGATTTCGCCAGTTTGCCAGGGCAAAGACGCGGGTCTTGGATACGTCCTTGAGGACATCAAAACCACCGGCCATATCGCCGTACAGGGTGGCATAACCCACCGCCATTTCACTCTTGTTACCGGTGGTCAG
>QILH01000082.1 GCA_003233255.1 Gammaproteobacteria bacterium
GGTCGACTACCGGGGTATTGGTTCCACCGTGCTTGGCGTCGAGGCTACATTAAGATTTCCATCGATGCTCCAGTTTGGCGTCCGTTTTCAACCGATTGAAAGTTTAGGCGTCGAGTTTGATATTGAGCATACTGGCTGGAGTACTTTTGATACGATATCGATTGCCAACTCCACCGGCAACCCTGCGCCGATTACCAGCGCAAACAATTGGGAAAATACCCTGACCTATCGACTTGGGTTCACCTATAAAATTAACGCTGGCACCCGGTTATTATTTGGTTACTCGTATGACCCGACCCCACAACCTGATTCTAATTTTTCTGCGCGGGTACCGGATGCGGATCGCCAACTGTTTTCAATCGGAGCCAGTCATGTGTTTTCTAACTGGAAGCTTGAATATTCTTACATGTATGTGGACGTCGATAGCCGAGTTATAAACTCCAGTACGGCTCCTGGCTCTGAACCGAATGGTACATCGGCTTATAATGGCACCTATGAATCCGATGTAAGCTTGATTGGCGTGAGTATTTCGACAAGTTTCTAAAGGGTAATAAATTTGTTCGTAGTCTTAATACGCTAAGACCTAATACAAAAAGCGCTCCGGCTGGAGCGCTTTTTTGTTTAAATATATAACGTTATATCCGCTTCACCGGCAAACTCAAAAAAGGTTGCCGCACCACCATAATCAATACCATCAATAAACTCATTATGTTGCATATCAAATAGATCAACGGTCATCTGGCAGGCAATCATTTGCACTTCGGCTTCGTTACACAAGTCACGTAATTCAGCCACAGTGGCCACGCCTTTGGCCTTCATCTTGTTTTTCATCATCATGGTCATGATGCTTTGCATGCCCGGGATCGCCGTACCCAGTACCGGAAACCATTTATCCATTCCCATCGGCATCGGCATACCCGGATTACCAAGTGGACTCACCTGCAATGACAGCTTTTTCTTTAACAACTGCAACCCATAGAAGGTAAAGAATATTTGCACCTCGTAGTCCAGTGCAGCTGCCGTAGAAGCAAGTATAAAAGGCGGATACGCCCAGTCCAGGGTGCCTTTGGTGGCAATGATAGCGAGTTTTTTATCTGACATCGGTTATCTCCATCTTAAGACTCACGTCCATATGTTCAATATGACAGCGAAAGTTTAGTATAACTATAAAAAAGCCTGATTTCTCAGGCTTTGTAACACTATACTTTCTTTATCAGGAATAAGAACTTGCCGCCTTCTTCTTTTGATTCCATCAGTTCATTGCCGGTTTGCTTGGCAAAAGCTTCGAAATCTTTAACTGATCCCGGGTCGGTCGCAATGATATGAAGGATCTGACCTCCAGTCATCCCACCTAGAGCCTTTTTGGCACGTAAAATTGGAAGTGGACAGTTCAAACCTGTTGCGTCAAGTTCTTGATCAAAATCGGCCATGCTTAAAGCTCCTTAAAATATTTATAAGTAAAGTTTTATCCGGGCTTGAATCACATTCTGTTCAAACCATAAATATCAATGTATGCATTTATATAGGACATTAAAAGACAACTGTCATCTAGAAGACACATTAATATTAATATATATTACCATATATTGAATCTATCACCAGTTTTCCTTGTCTTAACTCTATACTCCGTGCTGGAATCCGATTTTAGCGTATATATTTCAATGCCTTACGGTAGTTTAGATAATATCTCTCGAGTTCGAATACAAACTGTTTATAATCAATCGCCTATGAAAAGCCTGTTAAAAATAACGATAATATCCCTGTTGATTGCGGGATTAACTAACCCATCCACATCCAGTGAGTTGAATTTACCGGATTTAGGTGGCCAGGGCCGATCAGGCCTGACGGCAGCTGAAGAATACCGTACCGGGGCTTCTGTTTTAAGGAATATCCGACGAGCCGGTCTGGTGGTAGATGACCCCATTCTCACCGACTATCTAAATGAAATCGGCTATCGCTTACTTTCCCACCAGGATCACGGTGAAACCAAATTTACCTTTTTTCTGGTGAATGACAAGGCCATCAATGCCTTTGCCTTACCGGGAGGCTTTATCGGTATTAATTATGGGCTGTTCACCCAGACTGACACAGAAAGTGAACTTGCCTCCGTATTTGCCCATGAAATTGCCCACGTGACCCAGCGTCATTATGCACGCGCCTTTGATGTGGGGCCGACATCCAGTTTACCCATTCTGGCCGCACTTATTGCCGCTATTGTGCTCGGAGGCAACAATAATAATGTTGCCTCCGCCGCACTCGCTACGGTAGCGGCCAGTCAGGCTTCCAGACAAATTAATTTTACTCGGCACAATGAACAGGAAGCCGACCGTATCGGCATACAGGTGTTATCCGATTCAGGGTTTAACCCCGAGCGCATGGCCACCTTTTTTGAAAAACTGGAGCGTGAGTCCAGAACCTATGGATTAAATATTCCTGAGTTCCTACGCACTCACCCCGTCAGCATATCGCGTATATCAGATGCAAAAGGTCGCGCCCGACACTTACCAAAGACAAAAGATAAAGATTCCCTCAGCTATCTGTTAATGCGCCAGCGAATCGTTGCCCTTGCCAGTCATGACAAGCGCAGTAACCTCACCAACTATGAGCAAGCATTAAAAGATAAACAGGGCCAGGAACTCGTCGCTATACGATACGGTTACGTCTTAAGTTTATTACGATTGCAACGCCCCAATAAAGCCCGGCAACAAATCGATATCCTGATTAAAGCCTACCCTATTCGCATCGCCTTTTTATTAGCGCAAGCAGAAGTAGAAATAGAAGCAAAAAAACCCGAACGCGCAATTAGAATATATCAGCATGCACTAAAACTTTATCCAAATAACGAATCGATTCTGCATGACTATGTCCAGTTACTTGTAAAACAAAAACAATACCCATTAGCGCTCACAACACTAAACGTATTTTTGAAAAAAAGTCCAAGGAATCCCGTGTTTTATAAATATTTAGCCAAAACGCTAGCCGCACTCAACCAGCCGGCAGAGTCGCATGAGGCCCTGGCTGAATACTATTACCAGATTGGTCAGTTTCATCAGGCCGTCGATCAAATCACCATTGCCCTAAAAACAAGCAAAAATAACTTTTATTCCACTTCGCGACTAGAAGCAAAACTAAAAATCATTCAGGAAGAAACTCCGGCGCCCGCACATTAAATAATGTTTCGTCAATTAGATTTTACTAATTAACTAATCTATCTTTCAGCCCTTGCGCGCCCTGCCAGTTCATGTATGCTAAGGGCGTTGCAACGATAACGACATGTTGTAACTATAATAAATGGCAATACTTACAAAGATATTTTTGTAAGTCATCTTTTAGAAAACACCTTTGACGAGGAGGAGAGATCATGCGGAAACCCGCCAATGTGATCGCCGCCGCGAGTGCTGTTGCGGTACTGATTGGTTCCATGACCATGATACCCACCCAGACTGCTCTGGCTGACGACGACCTAGTAAAACAAGGCAAGAAAATTGCCGAAAACCGTAAAAAGGGAAATTGTTTTGGCTGCCACGCTTATAAAGGCGTCGACATGCCCGGCAATATAGGCCCCCCTTTAGTTGCAATGAAAGCTCGTTTCCCTGATAAGAAAAAGCTTTATAACCAGATTTGGGATGCAACCAGCGCAAACCCAAGTTCAATAATGCCTCCATTCGGTAAGCATGAAATCCTTTCTGATAAGGAAATCAAGGCCATTACTGAATGGGCGTATACGCTTTAAAATTTACGGGAGAAACTAAATTATGCAACGCAGAACATTTTTACAGGGAAGCCTGGCAGGAGGCGCGGTGGCGGTAGCCGTTGGCGCAGGATTGTTAAGCCCCCGCAACGTATTAGCGGCCTGGCCTGAAGGGGCCTTTACGGCTAAAAACGTCCAGGATGCGATGAGCGGTCTATTCGGTTC
>QILH01000219.1 GCA_003233255.1 Gammaproteobacteria bacterium
CGCAATCCTAACTCCTTTAAATTTATTTGTTGGTCTACTCAGGGCAAAAGGATTTTCTGTTAATGATAAATGGCACGCTTTACTTTTTGGCATTAAATTATTTTTAAATTCTGTATATTATGAAAATGATATAAGCGTCAGTGAACTTCTTGATAAAGAAAAACAAACTGAAAATAATATTAAGGCCTTATGGGAACCCATATGCCTGGCCAGTTTAAATACCCCAATTGAAGAGGCATCGGCCAGAGTCTATATCAGAGTATTACACGATACATTTTGCCGCACTCATAAAGACGCCGATTTAATTATTCCAAAAGTCGATTTAGGCACATTATTGCCTGACCCTGCCGCTGATTTTATTGAACAGCACTCCGGCACGATTCATTTAAGTAAGCGCGTTACTGACATCCGCATCCGTCAGCGACATGTCACCGGTGTCCGTTGTGATAAAGAAGTATTTGAAGCCGACCATGTCGTGCTTGCCCTGCCCCCTCATGCCTGCCTGCCACTAATAAAAGAGCATCCGGCCTTGCATGATGTTGCCTATAATCTGAATGGTTTCAGTTATAACCCGATCGTCACCGCCTATGTAAAATACCCCGCCAGTGTCCGGCCAAACCAGCCGGTTCAGGCCTTATTAGGCACCCTGTCTCAATGGATCGTGAGTCGCGATGTGGTGGAGGGACAGGCAGGACTGATTGCCGTCGTGATCAGTGGTCCAGGGCCGCATATGCAGCTGGACAATGCGCAACTGGAAAACACAATTAAATCCGAACTTGCTAACTGTTTTCCGCATTGGCCACAAGCCGATGCTATAAAAATCCTGCGAGAGAAACGTGCAACCTACAGCTGTCGAGTTGGTATCGACTTATTACGGCCAGACAACAAAACACGAATCAGTGGACTCTGGTTAGCCGGTGACTACACCAAAACGTTCTACCCTGCGACACTTGAGTCAGCCGTAATCAGTGGCAAACGCACTGCCGAACTCATTAATCAGACTTAAAGAAGCTATCATGACAACTAAGACCTTTTCCTTAACTGACTATTCCCCGGCCGAAAATACGCTGACCGGAAAAATCATTCTGATAATCGGAGCCGCAGACGAACTTGGACGCAGTTTATCGATCGAATTTGCAAAGCTCGGAGCAACAATAATTTTACTCGATAAATCTGTAAAAAATCTTGAGCAAATATACGATGACATTGAACAAAATGGCGGCCCCAAACCGGCTATATTTCCGATGGATATCGAAAATGCTGAGGAACAGGACTATCTGACATTAATTCAAGCCATTGCCGATAATTTCAAGCAACTCGATGGCCTGATTCTTAATGCAGCCGTGCTTGGCCAACATGGCCCGATTGTTCATACCGATCTCGAACAATGGACGCGTGCCCTGCAGGTAAACTTAACCGCGAATTTTCTATTTTTAAAACACTGTGCCTCAATTTTAAATCAAGCTGATCAGGCATCCTGTCTGTACGTGAGCGATCAGGTAGCCCAGCGGGGTCGCGCTTACTGGGGATCATACTCAAGCCCCAAGGCGGCCTGTTTAAACCTGATTGAAACGATTGCTGAAGAATGGGAAACCAATACTAATATCCATGTAAATTCACTCGATCCAGGCCTAATCAATACTGCCCTGCGGCGACAGGCCTTTCCTGGACTCGATCCGACACAACATCAAACAGTAGAATCCGTCACTAAAGCCTTTGTCTATTTCATGGATACCGGCATAAGCTGGCCGAACGGCAAACATTTTAGCTGGGATCCTGCCGACCAGTCTCTGACAGAAATTTGACTAATATCACTCTAGCCATGTTTAATATGACTAAGTTATTGATTTATAGTCTGTTTCAGATCACATTTTTGCAAATGACAACTGGCATGAGATTCGCATAGCAGTGTAATAACGACACAATCGAGCGATAAGAGTGGACACGTATGGCTATACACACGATTAAAGGTAGAAATGAACCGCAAGCAAAAACGACTGAACATGAGTCGATAGCAAATGTTGCCGATTTTGACATACCCGAGCTACAGCGTACCTTAAAGCTTGCTGGCTTATTGCAAACTTCGTTAGAAATAGAAAGTATCCTCCAGTACTTTGTTGACTCCGTGCGCGAAACTATCCAGTTTGGTGGTATTCAGTATGAATTTGCCTCTATGGATCTGGATATTAAGATTGGCAAACTGGAGCGCCATAGCTGTGCATATCGTTTACGTATCGCCTCAGATGGGTTAGGCGAATTAAAATTCACTCGTAATAAGCGTTTTTCTGAATCTGAAATGGAACAATTAGAAAATTTCATTTTCCACCTTGTCTATCCATTGCGTAATGCCATTCAATACCAGAAAGCCCTCATTTCGGCTCAAATGGACAGCCTGACCGGTGTTAACAATCGTGCATCCATGGATCGTTGCCTGGATCGCGAAGTGGAATTATCACACCGGCATGATAATAATTTATCGTTACTTATTGTTGATATTGACCACTTTAAACAGGTCAATGACTCTCTCGGCCACAGCGCGGGTGACACGGTATTAAAGACCCTGGTGACATGCATAAAAGAGACCATGCGCGTCAGTGACATGTTATTTCGCTATGGCGGTGAAGAATTTGCATTGGTACTCTCAGGTACCGACATGGATGGAGCGCGCCAGGTTGGCGAGCGTATCCGAGCCGCCGTTCAAGCCTATCCCTTTGTTTATAATGGAAAAGAACTGGATTTATCGGTCAGTATTGGAGCCGCGTTTCTGGGACGCCGCGACAGTGCCACCCGACTGTTCAACAAAGCCGATGCAGCACTCTACCAGGCCAAAAAAGCCGGTAGAAATCAAGTACATAGCTACGCCGAACGTTAATTCAGCCGTTTTGTGCAATACTTCAATTGTAAATTTTTGAAACATTTCACAATTTTTACTGAGTCCTTTAAGTTTTCTCGTTAAAATACGACAATATTAGTGAATACCACTGCTGGGGCTTATTTATGAATTATCTGGATCAACTCGATCAAATGCTGGATGCGAACTTTCGTCTGATCAGCATCGAAACCTATGATCCGGATCGGGTCACTGATCTCTTCACCCAGCTCAGCCGCTTCAGTAACAAGGCTTTCTATTATTGGGAAGATATTCAGGGCCTGCACCGTATCGGCGCATCGCATATCAAAATTCCCCGTACTGGCCCTGAGAATGAATTATTGACTCATATCGAAGGCAGCAAACACTTTGGTGTCTACATTCTTCGCGATTTTAACGATGCGCTTGAAAATGAAAAAAATATTCAGAACCTGATGAAGATTGCATCGGGTGATATCAATAAAGTAGTCGTTTTATTAGGTGATTTTGTCAATCTGCCAAAAGCATTAGTGCCCTTTACATTGCGTTCGAAACATCAAATGCGTCAAGCCGGTTAATCGAATCTAAGCATAACAGCACTGCGTTCTCAGGCAACACCTGTCACAAACTGGATTTCGTGCCAGGCAAACATCCTTGGCATGATTAACGATCAGAGCATGATAGTTATTAAAGAGTTTCACTCGGTTTTTCTGTTTCGCTAATTTTCCCTCAAACAATTTTCGTAGATTCTCATAGGAATCATTCTGGTCGATTAAGTTCAGACGCGAAAATATTCTTCGGGTATAGGTATCAATAACAAAAACAGCACGATGAAACGCATAGAGCAATATATCATCTGCTGTTTCTGGCCCCACGCCATTGATTGACAGCAACTCATCTCTTAAATCATTTGTGGCAAGAACATCCAGTCTGCTTTGCCTGACATACCAATTACAATAGTTTTTCAGCCGTTGCGCCTTTATATTAAAGTAACCTGATGATTTAATAAGTAGCGCCAACTTATCTTGCTTAAGCCTTAATATTGCTTCACAACTTAAACAACCAGCC
>QILH01000209.1 GCA_003233255.1 Gammaproteobacteria bacterium
AAACAACTCTGGTTTACCGACAATGGACGGGACTGGATGGGCGATGATTCGCCGCCGGACGAATTAAACACGGCGAGCAAATCAGGCCAGCACTTCGGTTACCCGTACTGTCATGCCGGGGTGTTATTAGATCCCGAATTTGGTAAGGGTAAATCATGCTCTAATTATGAGTCTCCGATTCAGAATTTAGGCGCGCATGTGGCCTCTTTGGGTGTGGTTATCTATTCAGGATCAATGTTTCCTGAAACTTATTATGGCCAGGCCTTTATTGCCGAACACGGTTCCTGGAATCGAAGTAAAAAATCGGGTTACCGTATCTCGCTGGTGAGGTTAAAAAACAATATGGCGGTTTCCTATGAAGGTTTTGCCCGCGGGTGGTTGCAGGGACAAATTTCGTGGGGCCGGCCGACCGATATCAAAGAATTACCCGATGGTTCACTATTCGTTTCGGATGATCAGGCGAATGTAATTTATCGAATTTCGTATCAAAAATAAGCAGGAAAACGCGGATTGATTAAAAGTTTTATTATGCAATGAAACTTTTCTCACATTTAATTAACTAAGCACCATGAATATTAAACTGATATTAAAAAAACGCTGGGTAAAATGGACGCTCGAAATTCTATTTTTTGTTGTTCTTTATTTAGCCCTGCGTGCTTATATGCAACGCGATATGATATCCGGGCAGGCACCGAATATTCAGGCAACTACGATCGAACAGCAGGCCTTCAATCTTTATACATCCGAACCCAAACCCGTACTGGTGCATTTCTGGGCGACCTGGTGTGGTATATGCAAACTGGAACAGGACAGTATTGATGACCTGAGTGAAGACTATCAAGTCATGACGATTGCCATGCAATCGGGTAGTGATGATGAAGTACGCGCCTATTTACAGGAACATAATCTGAGTTTTAACGTTATCAATGATATCGACGGAACGTTTGTTGATCGGTATGGCGTTGTTGGTGTACCGGCCAGTTTTGTTGTGAACAGTAACAACGAGATTGTGGCCAGCGAAGTGGGTTACACCACACCCTGGGGGTTACGGATACGTCTGTGGTTGGCTAATTAACCTGACTCGGTTTAAGAGCATGATCAAGGAACTTCATTGTCATCCTAACCGTAGCGAAGCGTAGGGAATACGGCATGAATCGTGGTAGTGGTTCAAAGCATGTGGAGCGATTACGAAGGATCCTGTTTTTCGTTTATAATATCAAGATCAGAGTTTTATTGCCCACGTGAAAGATCCTTCAGTTCATTCAGGATAACTGTTTCGTTTATCTCTTAGCCCGAGTTCAGGTTAATCAGGAGCGTATTATTTTTTTTAGTTTTTTTACCAGTGCGACAGCTTCACTGCCAAAGTGCCGAGCAATAAAATCAAGCAATGGAAAAAGTCGATTCGTTAAACCCTGTATCTGGTTTTCCAGTAACGCGGTCTCTTTATGTTTAATATGATTGAGGGCTGTTTCAAGGTTGGTTTGTTCGATACTTGCTTCGGCGATAGCTGAATAGGCGACGTAATGATTACCTTCTTTTTTAGTTGCTTGTTGCAGGTATTCTTCAGTCTCAACCAGTTGCAATGATAAGGTAGACTCTTTGCTAATATTGGGCTCGTATATTCCAAAACTGAGTGAAATTTTTATCGCCGCATCGCCATTTAGTTTAAAGCGTAAATTCGATACTTCATTCGTTATGCGTTTAACCAGTTTCTTGGCCTGAGACATTTGCGTGTCGCGTAATAACATCGAAAATTTTGCCAAACCTACTCGCGCCAACATATCTTCCTTGCGAACAAGATCGAGTAATTGAGTCCCAATCGCTTTTAATATTGCGTCGGCGGCCTTTTTTCCGTTCTTTATAAATAGGTGATCGAAATTATCCAGATCCATGCGTACTAATATATATTGTCCTCCATGCCGAGAGGCATAGGCGAGATTCTCTTCGGCCGCTTTACAGAAATAACGTTGTCCGGCCAGACCGGTTACCTCATCGATCGCAGCCTGACGTTCGAGTTTTTCCTGGGTACTGGTTAATTTTCTGGACGTTTGCTGGAAGCTTACATGCGCCTTGGCGCGCGCCAGTAATTGGATGGATTCAAATGGTTTGCTGATAAAATCACTGGCACCATGATCAAGCGCCTGTTGTTTTGCCTCGTCGTCATCTTCTTTGCCAGTGATAATGATGACAGGCATATTTTGTATGTGGGGATCTTTGCTTGCCCGCATCCTGTCTAATAAACCATAACCATCTAGATAGGGCATAGACAGGTCGGTGAACAAAATCTGGATCGTGTTGTCATTGATTAACAGGGTCCAGGCATCTTCACCGTTCTCAGCTTCAATGACGTCGTATTCCTTGCCGAGAATCTTACGCATGGCCAGCCGCATGACTCGTGAGTCATCCGCAGCAAGTATTCGGAGTTGGGTAGTTTTTTCGGACACCAGTAGATTTGTTTTTATTGTTTACTTCCTAAATAATAGCGCATTGCAGGCATTTGTCATTTGCTAACAGGTATACAAATCAAGGAGTTGTTTGAGTGCTAAGATGTAATGTTCAGTTATTGTCCATAATGTGTTTAATCTTTGCATTGTCGATTTCGCATGCCGGTGAAACCCAGGATCAGCGGCGCCGTCTCGCTGGACATCCCGGTACTTCGGTTGATCAACTGTGGCAGCTCAGTAAGGATCCCGCCTGGCAGGTTCGCCAGTATCTGGCCCGCAACCGCAAGTCGCCAATCGATTTACTGGATGTACTGGCTGCTGATGAGCACCCGCAAGTCAGGATTGCGGTAGCAACCAATCTGGCTACCGATGATAAAACCTTCCTCAAACTGGCTAAAGATATTGATGTGCAAGTTCGCAGCGTGGTGGCCCGTTTTGAATATGTACCCGATACGGCACTGTCTATTTTGGCCAAAGATGGAGATGCGGAGATACGATTGGAAGTGGCCAGGAATCTTAATACCCGTAAACAGACATTGGAATTCCTGAGTAAGGACCCCCAACCGGAAGTTTCGCAAGCGTCACTTGCCGGTTTACAACGACTTAGGGACGAAATGGTCAATAAGTAATCATTTCAACCTGGTCGTCAATCTCACCGGCTATTCTGCTCGGTTCCTAAAGCACGCCCCCATTTTAGTCGTTATATTAGTCAGGCCCGGTACTGATTTGGCCGTATTATTATTAGCGTTAAGTGAGAATTAGCCACATGCAGTCAGGTCGAATGAAAAAAACCAATAAAGTCAAAACCACGCCATATGAATTGGTTTCCGGTGTTGTGCGCCTGGTATCGCTGCCCGAGGTGTGTATTCGGGTAAACGAAATGCTGGAAGACGCACGCGTGAATGCAAGTGATATAGGCAAAGTTATTTGTCAGGACACTGGTTTAACGGCGCGTCTTTTAAAAATTGTGAACAGTTCCTTTTATGGTTTTCCTGCTCGTATCGAAACCGTATCGCGGGCGGTTACCGTGATTGGATTACGAGAGTTACGCGGATTAGTGCTAGCGGCTTCAGCGGTCGAGGCTTTTTCCAAGATACCAAACGAGATCCTTAATATGGTCAAGTTTTGGCGTCACAGTGTCTATTGCGGGGTCGTTGCCCAACTGCTTGCTGAACGCTGTCATGTTCTGCACAGTGAACGTTTGTTTGTTGCCGGTATGTTACACGATATTGGTAAATTGATTTTATGTCACCGTTTGCCGAAAGAAATGGCCATCGTGGTTGAGCGTTGCCGGACTGAAGGTCGACCGGATTATGAGATTGAACACGAGGTGTTTGGGTTTGATCACACCGAGGTCGGGGGTGAATTGTTAAAAGTCTGGCAGATGCCAAAGACACTTGAGGAGGCCGTTCGCCATCATCATCTACCCAGCAATGCCGATGAGGCAATTATGG
>QILH01000033.1 GCA_003233255.1 Gammaproteobacteria bacterium
GTAACGATGAGTGATAGTAGCTTACACGGTGCGGAAGCCCTGATTCGCTGGAATCATCCCAAACATGGTCGCATCATGCCGGATAATTTTATCAATGCGGCAGAGCAGACCGGTTTAATAAAACGAATTTCGAATTGGGTGATGGATACGGCGATACGTGATTGTTATCGATTGCATCAGAAAGGCCATAAGGTCAATATTTCACTTAATCTGTCCGTTTGGGATATTCAGGATCAAAATATCAGTCTTAATATTACCCAAAAGTTGGAAAAGTGGGGCTTGCCGGCAAAGTATATCACGCTTGAAATCACTGAACGGGTGATGATGGCGGAACCCGAACGCGCACGGCAGGTTTTAAATAACCTGGAGGCAATGGGATTGCATGTTGTAATTGATGATTTTGGGACGGGTTTTTCTTCGCTGGTTTACCTGAAGCAACTTCCTGTTTCAATGCTTAAGATTGATAAGTCGTTTGTTATTGACATGATGCAGGATGAAAGTGATGCGGCAATTGTACACTCGATAGTGGAACTGGCACATAATCTGGGTTTGCAAGTGGTGGCAGAAGGGGTAGAATCCGATCAAACCTGGAGTTGGTTGAAAGCGTGGAACTGTGATTTTGCGCAAGGCTTTTATATTAGCGAGCCGTTGTCATTCGATAATTACATAAAATATTTAGATACCTATACAAATGTCGAAGTATTTCAACAGAGTTAACCTTTAATACAATAATCTGGCAGTAAAAAACTATGAGTACAAAACTTGTCATTTTCATTAATGGACAGTCTCGGATCGAGTACGACCGCAACACACGCCTACCGGGTCATCAGCGTCAATTCCTGGAGAAGATGGATATCGATATGGCGGCGGGTATTAATATGAACGGCGAACATATTGTAAAACCCGATCTTAAAGTGCGTGCGCAATATATCGCAATGCAATTAGTCAATTCGATTTTCAGTGAAAATGATGCCATGATCGCGGCAACCTGTGCTTATTTGGCTACACGCATTCCAGACTTAAAGCAAGTCCAGGCGGTTGAGCAGGGCGAAAATATTTCGTTTGATTTGGTCTTTACTGATGAACAAAAGAACCAGGTTGCGGTACAATTTGATCCTGGTCTTGCTACGAAGCATTAATTATGACAAACGAAATCAAACATATAATTCGAGCGTTTGGTCCACTGAGAATTGCGCTCATCCTGCTGGTTATTGTCGATATGTTATTACGACCAGAACCTGGTACTCGTCTGCAATATGAAGGCTGGGAAATGGTATCGGGCCTGCTGGCTCCTGTCTTGTCGCCAATCTTGTTTATGCTGTTACTATTAGATTCTATTATGGCTATGGTGTATCGCAGCGACAAACCGGTCGAAGTTAAAGCACGCTATTTAATCATAGTGATGTTTAATCTTGGTCTTGCCATCGTTTTAGTTTTCCGTTGGTTGCCCTTTTTTAAAGAAATTTCTACGGCCTATTAAATATCTTGCTGTATCCGTTGCCTGGCTTCAGGCATTTAAATGAGATTGCAGGAATTGTTCAATAAATGCAGCCGGTTTGGCGCCACTAAATCGATCGATTTCTTCAGCGTGGCGAAATAATATGATGGTCGGGAAGCCCCGGACTTTATAACGACCGGCGAGTTTCATGTTTTCACCTTCATCAACTTCGAGCTTTGCATAAATTACCTCGTCGAGGTAACGAGTCAGTAGCTTATCGAGTAGCGGCGCAATGACCAGACAGGGTGAACACCAGTCCGCCCAGAAATCTACCAGCACGATTTTTTCATGCGAGGCATCGAGCACCTGAACAGAAAATGTTTCAAGTGACAGGCTTATGGCATGTGACATTCGTTAACTCTCATTATTTATCATGTTCTCTTTGGCTCTGCACAATTATAAATTAACCAAAGAAAATATGTGATAATACTTAAGTTATAGAATTACTTCAGTTCACTACTGTCCCGTTAACTCGTCATACCCGCGGGGCACTTTTCCCGCGGAGGCGGGAAGATCCTGCCCCACAAAGAAATAAATTAGAGGGTATCCAGAAAAGTTATGTATAGTACGTTCAAGTGCTTACCAGATTTCCGCCTCTGCGGGAATGACAAACTAGTTTTATGTTTACAATATCTATTCATCATGTAAACCATTGAATAACTGTCCTTTAAGCATATCTAACCAATAGTTAACGGGACAGCAGTGATATTTAATGTATAGTGCTTATACAAACTTTCAGGAAAACGAATATCTGCGATTAACCTGCTCAGTTAAGCAAGGACTGGCTATGAGGATTTTATCGCACGAAGATATTAAGCTTAGTTTTGAAAAAAATACTGTAGTCCTGATTTTTTAAAACAATCGAAAAGCTAAAAGCATATAAAATATTTTCCTACCGGGAACCAAAATCACAGGGAGTTTTTTGTCTACTAAACAAAGGCCGGAGCCGTGGATTCTTAACGTATGCTGAATTTTCAAAAAGTCTACCAGAAAAAATAACGGAAGTAGAATCTATAAACGATGTTTTGGAAATGATTAACGATATGGGAATTGGGATTAGGTTATAGTTTTATTGGGCGCTATCTGCCTGGACAGACTATTTAAATTAGCAATAACGCTGGGTATAAATATTGTGACGCTTAGCCCATGGATTTGGCGATTTGTTCATAAACATAGCCGTGGATGACCAATTTTTCTCGTTCATCGGCGATCTGGAACTCTACACCATAACGATTTTTATCGTCCACATCAGTTTTATCCAGACAACGGCGGATAATGGCGGAAATATTCAAATATTCGTCGTGCTCAGCAACGATTAGTTTAACAGAGATGCTAAGCATATCGCCCACGTCACCTAATTCATCTTTGGACAATATCAACGCCCCGGCACTACTAAGGTCATTTAGTCGAGCGCTGGTGGTTTTTATCAATTCTTTGCCGGGTTCCAGGTTTTGTACCGAGGCGATTATGTTGGTGTTAACGCGCTGCGCTTTGCGGATGGTTTTACTTTCAAGTTCTTCAGGATAACTCAAATGTATATAAGGGTAGGGTGCCGTGGTTTTTTTAAGCAGGCTGGTCATGAAGGCCTGCACTGAATTACCAGAGATAAGCCGCACGGTAAATTGTTGGCCTTCCTGTAGTAACATGAGTTTACCATCAAGTACGGGGGCGGTTGCGATGATGCTTTTACCCGATAAGTATCCAATGACACGGACATAATAGCGGGCTTCACGGTCGCTTGCGGTTTGCGGATAAAATTGCAGTTGTAGGGCATCACCTGAATTCAGGACGAGCTCGGTTTTGTTTTCCATTTAGTTAATGTAACGAATAATGATCAGATTGTGAAGCATTGGATGTGAATTGCGTTATCTTAAACTTGGGGACTGATTTTAACTTAATGATGCAAATACCTTGGCTGCGGCGGCAATCGTATTATTAATATCTTCGTCGCTATGCATACTAGAAACAAATCCGGCTTCATAGGCGGACGGTGCGAAATAGATCCCATTTTTCAGCATACCGTGATAAAAGTGCTTAAATCGATCGACATTACTCGCGCAAACCTGTGTGAAGTGGCTTATCTTCTTTTCTTCACTAAAGAACAAGCCGAACATGCCTCCGACCGTATTGGTGGTAAATGGAATGTTGGACTTATCGGCTTCGATTTTAAGTCCTTGAGTTAACTGTAGAGTGCGATCCGATAGATGATTGTAAAAGCCGGGCTCACTAATCAATTCCAGTGTTTTCAGGCCAGCCGCCATGGCGACGGGATTACCGGACAAGGTTCCTGCCTGATAGACCGGTCCGGTTGGGGCTATCTCACGCATGATATCGAGACGACCACCAAAGGCACCGACCGGCATACC
>QILH01000250.1 GCA_003233255.1 Gammaproteobacteria bacterium
ATCGCCATAACCCAGCACGACACAGATCTTGCCGGCAATCATCACGTCGGTTGCCCGTTTGATGCTGTCGATCAGAGACTCACGACAACCATACAGATTATCAAATTTAGACTTGGTGGCCGAATCATTTACGTTCATCGCCGGGAAAAGTAACTCACCTTTTTCCTGCATTTCATAAAGACGATGCACACCGGTGGTGGTTTCTTCGGTCACGCCTTTGACACTATCAGCGATTTTTTGCCATAGACTCGAACCTGACTTAATGGTCCGACGCAGGACATCAAGAATGGCTTTGTATTCCTCGTTATCATCGGCCTTGGTTTCCGGAATCGCACCGGCTTTTTCAAATTCGGCGCCCTTGTGAACCAACAGCGTGGCATCACCACCGTCATCCAGGATCATATTCGGCAATTTGCCATCGGGCCAGATCAGCGCCTGCTCCGTACACCACCAGTATTCTTCTATGCTTTCACCTTTCCAGGCAAAAACCGGAATTCCCTGCGCGGCAATGGCGGCGGCGGCATGGTCCTGAGTAGAAAAAATATTACAGGAAACCCAGCGTACTTCGGCGCCCAGTGCAACCAGGGTCTCAATCAACACCGCGGTCTGGATGGTCATGTGGATGCTGCCCATGATCCGGGCACCTTTTAGGGGCTGGTCTTTGCCAAATTCTTTGCGTAAGGCCATCAAACCGGGCATTTCGGTTTCAGCAATGGCAATTTCTTTACGGCCCCATTCGGCCTTGTTCATATCAGCGACTTTGTAATCAGAAAACGAATCGATCACCGCGTTCATGTGTCTTACTCCATGTTTCGGTGAGCGTCGTTGTTGCAAGGTGGAATCGCTTCGAGCCTGACGGGAGAACCCGCTGCAACGCTCCTCAAAGTGACGGTGTGTAAGTGTAGTAAATAATTAATTAATAGTGAAGGTGAAACCGGATCAAAATAATGATCTTGATCTCATATTTAAATTTAACCAATCAGGCAACCTTATTCAGACCCGCAGCATCACGCAGCGCATCGGCCTTGTCGGTTTTCTCCCAGGTAAAATCAGCTTCTTCGCGCCCAAAGTGACCATAAGCGGCGGTGTTACGATAGATCGGGCGCAAAAGATCCAGCATTTTCACCAGGCCACCGGCGCGTAGATCAAAGTGTTCATGCACCAGTTCAACAATGCGGGCATCATCGACTTTGCCGGTGCCAAAGGTCTCAACGCTGATGGAAGTTGGTTCGGCGACTCCAATGGCATAGGAAACCTGAATTTCGCAGCGATCGGCCAGCCCAGCGGCCACTAAATTTTTCGCGACATAGCGGCCGGCGTAAGCGGCTGAGCGATCCACCTTCGAGGGATCCTTGCCCGAGAAGGCGCCCCCACCATGACGGGCCATGCCACCATAGGTATCCACAATAATTTTACGTCCAGTCAGACCGCAGTCACCGACCGGGCCACCAATCACAAAACGGCCTGTCGGGTTAATAAAATATTTAGTGTCTTTGTTCAGCCATTTAGCCGGTAACACCGGTTTTATGATCTCATCCATGACCGCTTCGGTTAAGGTCTTTTGTTCGATCTCAGGATTGTGCTGGGTTGATAACACCACCGCATCGATACCGACCGGAACATTGTTTTCATATTTAAACGTCACCTGACTTTTGGCATCGGGGCGCAACCAGGGCAAGGTGCCATTTTTGCGAACTTCCGCCTGACGTTTTACCAGACTGTGTGCATATGTGATCGGGGCAGGCATTAATACCTCGGTTTCATTGCTGGCATAACCAAACATCAGTCCCTGGTCGCCCGCGCCCTGTTCGTGGTCGCTCGATTCATCAACGCCCATGGCGATGTCGGCCGATTGCTTGTCAATCGAGGTCAGTACCGCACAGGATTCATAATCAAAGCCCATATCAGAACTGTTGTAACCAATCTCTTTTACGGTTTTGCGCACCACGGCCTGCATGTCGATCCAGGCGCTGGTCGTAATCTCGCCAGACAACACGACCATGCCGGTATTAACCATGGTTTCACAGGCGACGCGGGCCTTGTTATCCTGCTCAAAAATGGCGTCGAGTACGGCATCGGAGATTTGATCGGCAACCTTATCAGGGTGACCTTCTGAAACGGATTCTGAGGTAAAGAGGTGCGAGTTTGACATCTTGTTTATTCCTTAAAATTTTTGCCAGATATGTGAGTCTATCCAATTGAAGCGGGCTATTCTAACGGGTTTGTAGAATGAATGCAGCTGTTGGCGGCCTTTGAAGAATAATTGGGGTCAGAGTCGTATTTTTTCCGGTAAACCTACTATTTTTAAACTTTCCAGAAAAAATGCGACTCTGACCTCAATTATTATATTTCATTTCGTCCGAGCTACCCCTTAGAATACTTAAAACTTACTTTAAGTCTATCTATCTATAACACGGTAAAAATCTGGAGAAGGTCATATGGTCAGTCTTGAAACCCCGGTATGCGATTTTGGCCAGCCCATCGTTGACTTCGAACTTCCTGGTGTGGATGGCAAGCTATGGACAACCGCTGATTGTCGCGGCGATTCCGGTCTGCTGGTGATGTTCATCTGTAATCATTGCCCTTATGTAAAAGCCATACGTGAACGCATTGTTCGTGATACCCGTGAGCTACAGGGATTCGGTATTAATAGTGTTGCGATTATGTCGAATGATCCCACGGAATATGCAGAAGACTCGTTTGAAAACATGCAGAAGGTTGCCCGCGATTTCGATTTTCCCTTTCCCTATCTGCTGGATGAGTCACAGCAGGTCGCCCAGGCGTATGGTGCGGTGTGCACCCCTGACTTTTTTGGCTACAACGCCGATCTGATGTTGCAATATCGTGGCCGCCTGGATGAAAGTCGCAAGCAAACGGCTGCCGCCGAGGTGCGTCGAGATTTATTTGAGGCGATGCAACAGGTCGCACAAACGGGCCACGGTCCCGAACAGCAGATTCCCAGCATAGGTTGCTCGATAAAATGGAAAATTTAATTTGGGTCAGAGTCGCATTTTGCCTGAAATATTTGAGTGTAGAGTTTGCTTACCAAAAATGCGACTCTGACCCAAATTAAATTCATCAGGCTTGTTTTCTTATTCCAGGCTTTCATTGCATAAAATATAATCAATCTTGAGTCGTTGGCCGAAGGCGCTGCCTGGGCTGTAGTGATCCTTATACTATTGTATTTACGGTACTCCAGGTGACGAGACAGCGCTGATTCGCAAGCTGAGGCCTGCTAAATCGTAAAATGAGGCTGGGGTTCGAATCATCAAGTGTTGTTATGGCTCAGGTGAATATAGGGGTAACTAAATGAGTAATAAGGATATTTTTAGGTCGACCTACAGATTCCACATATTTTGGTGCTTGCGATGGAGTATGGCGAGTGAGCGCAAAAAACAACCAGAGCAACCTGATGTAAAAGAATTACCAGGCACAGCGGCTGAACGTAAAAATGATTTAATATATTGAAATTAAAGAAGATTTTTTGGGTATGCTGCTAAAATAACCGGTTATATAACAGAATGAATGTCTCTATAAAGAGAATTCTATTGCCTGTAGAGGGCAAAAAGTGGGAAAATCGCCCGCTCGATGAGGAATGGGCTAAACAGGTTCGATATCAGGCTCGATTCCACGGCAGTGCTATGAGTCGTTTTCCGCCAATACGGGCCTGACTAACGAAGATAAGGCTACTGGGCGTCAAATGGGCGCCAACAGGGGACTTCCCGGCGAACAAAATTTTATACCGTGCCACCAAGTACGCGGCGCGGATGGTTTCTTTTACAACTTTCAGGGGCTGAACGCCATGACAGCAACAGCTAAACAGGAGCAAACTATGTCTTCTCGCAAAGAACTTGCCAACGCAATACGTGCCTTGAGCATGGATGCGGTTCAAAAAGCCAATTCAGGTCATCCCGGTGCGCCGATGGGAATGGCGGACATCGCCGAGGTATTGTGGAACGACCACTTAAAACATAATCCAGTTAATCCAGGTTGGTATGATCGTGATCGCTTTGTGCTGTCAAATGGTCATGGCTCCATGCTTATCTATTCATTGCTGCATTTGACCGGCTATGAGTTAAGCATCGAAGATTTGAAAAATTTCCGTCAACTGCATTCCAAAACACCAGGTCATCCCGAATACGGTTATGCACCCGGTGTTGAAACCACCACCGGCCCATTAGGTCAGGGCATCACCAATGCAGTCGGTATGGCTATTGCTGAAAAATCCATGGCGGGTCAGTTTAACCAGAAAGGTCACGATATCGTTGACCACTATACCT
>QILH01000042.1 GCA_003233255.1 Gammaproteobacteria bacterium
GAACCGAATAGACCGCTCATCGCATCCTGGACGTTTTTAGCCGTAAAGGCCCCTTCAGGCCAGGCCGCTAATACGTTGCGGGGGCTTAACAGGCCAGCTCCCACGGCGACGGCCACGGCGCCACCGGCCAGGCTTCCTTGTAAAAATGTTCTGCGTTGCATTTTGATTCTCCTAATGTTTACACCTTCACCATCAACTATTACAAGATACAGGCCAACTATTAAATCTATGTAAAACAATAAGATAGATACTCATGCACGGATAATGCCGTGCAATTTGCACGATCTATATTGCAATTTAATTACACAGAATTCCGTGGCTTAATTAGCCGATATTGCGGTGTCGGGCGACAAAGACAGCACGCCACCGTACTCGATTAACTTACCGACAAACGGCAGCGTAATCTTTACATAGAAATGATAGCCACCGGATTGCTCGGATTCAGATGCAACCAAGCCAGGTGCCAGCCAGGAATACTGATCCGCCCAACGCTAACCCGTTCCAATTGATAGTTTAGTGAACCGTTGCCATCAACCGATAATTTAAGCCAAAGTTTCAACGGCCCCAGATGTTCAATTATAAATTTTTCCTGCGTTTCAAAGTTGCTGAGCATCTGATGCCCAGCAAAAGAACGATGCCAACGCATACTGTGTTGCTCGTGGTAACCATCAACAACAAGTTTAACTTTTTCACCTGCAGCGGGCATATTGAACATACGACATAAAAATCGAGCTATACGATTGCCATGCCGGACATACACCGTACCTTCAAGTCGGATTGTACCAACGTGTGCCTGCTGAATCAGGGGGGAAAGTGCGGTGAAATGCTCACCGAGGTGACGTTTGAATGCATTCATGTATTTGCCACACGGTGGGGGAAAACCGCCCTTATTAATCAATATTAATTAACGGTACAACTGAATGCTTATTCCGCCCGTAAATATTCACCACGTTGATGACAAATATTGTAAACGTTACTTTTTCAAATGCTAATGTATTCGTCAGTCCACCATCAAAAAACAGGTTATCCAGAGTCCAGATACATAATCGTGCGAGACTGAAACTGTTTTCGGAACACTCAAAATGAAATTCCCCTGTTTGAGATTTTATTTTAAATAATTGTTCAAATCTTTCTTCGGATATTGGATGTTATAGGCCGCAATATACTCTTGTGCCAACGAATCCTGGCCCGTTTTTTTCAGTGAAGATACTTTTGTTACCCACTGATTACGAGACCATTTTCGTAATTCACTTTTAGCGGGGATACTTGTTTCTTCAACCCGAACCATCCGAAACTTATGTCCGGGACGACTGACTCGGGTAACACGGCGATTAGAATCACTCGTCGACTTATTCACAGCCTTAAGGGAACCCGTTGAATTACTGGAAGCCACTTTATTAGTACTTCTGCTCGGTGTTTTATCACGTAGGCGATGCTTGTTGATTGCGGCGTTGCTCTCAACCGCCTTGTTATTTTCAGTAATTGTAGTCTGGTTTTTATCGTCGACTGCTGAGACCCGTTGAGCGGTGTCTTTCATGTTCGGGTCTGAGATAAACATAATAACCAGTCCGATAACAATGGTAATAACGATGATACCTGATATGAGTGTTTTACTTTTCATACACGCTCCTCCTGATTGAGTGATCTAGCTTGCCGCTCGCGCATCTGAATTCCTGAGAAAATTCACGACTCGCACAATTCCACAGGTCTGGATATTAGCAAAATTTTAATGATAGATATACGTATCTTCCGTAATACGAATCGAATATATTTATGATCTATATATACTAAAAAATAACACAGAAAATATATACTTATACAATACGATTAACTGTCACTGGCTTCGTGCTCTTTATAACTCTGTAATTTTCGCCATAACGTTGACTTGTTAATGTCGAGAGTTTCCGCTGTTTTTTCACGATTGTCGTTATACAGTTCAAGTAGCCTGAGTATGTATCGGCGTTCTAACTCGGACAGCGTCGGCAGATCGGAGTCGATACCGTCAGTCAACAACATCGTAGGTTTAAGCTCGCTTAATTCCGAAACCGTCATATGCTGGTCATCGGCAAGAGCAATATGACGTTCAACCAGATTTTGTAATTCCCTGATATTTCCTGGCCAACTGTGATCGATCAGTTTTTTCATTGACCGTGCATCAAAGCCGATAATATCACGATGATATTGCAGATTAAATACATCGATAAAGTGCTGCACTAGATGCGGTATATCTTCTCGACGCTCGCGCAATGATGGCATACGCAATTTTACAACATTAAGACGATGATAGAGATCATGTCGAAACGTACCCTGTACTGAACGCGCTTCTAAATCCTGGTTGGTAGCAACAATAAATCGCACATCAATTTTTATCGGCTTTACGCCACCCACCCGCGTCACCTGTTGTTCCTGTACGACACGCAATAATTTAATCTGCATCGCATCCGAAATATTACCAATCTCATCTAAAAAAACGGTTCCGCCGGATGCGGTTTCTAATAAACCGGCCTTTGCTGATACCGCTCCGGTAAACGCTCCTTTTTCATGACCAAACAGTTCACTTTCTAACAGGGTATCGGTTAGCGCACCGCAATCAATTACAACAAAGGGTTTATCGGCATTTTGACCTTGCATATGTATCGCACGTGCCGCTAATTCTTTGCCCGTACCCGATTCGCCTTCGACGATAACGTTACAGCGTACATCGCAGATCTTTTCAATGATCGCATACACATCCTGTATCGCAGCGGCATGTCCCACCATATCATAGCGATCACGTTCCTTGTTTAGCTGCCGTTTGAGTAAGCGGTTCTCTTTTACCAACGCCTCATGTTTTAGCGTTTTATCGATTTGTAGACACAACTCGTCCATATCAAATGGCTTTTTAACAAAATCACTGGCCCCAAGCCGCATTGCTTCAATCGCACTTTCTACATCTGCAAAACCAGTAACAATGATAAATGGAACCTGTTTATCAAGAAGTCGTACCTCACGTAATAATTCGATTCCCGTCAGCTTTGGCATACGCAAGTCACTGATAACTAGATCGGCCTGATGTTCTTTAAAGTAATCTAATGCCAGCTGTGAATCCTGGAACACTTTACACAGGTAACTGGCACCTTCACTAAAACGAAGCATTAATTCCCCCGCTTTAGGATCATCATCCACAAAAAGAATCGTAGCCTGATCAACCATTGCTATCTTGACCTGACTCTGATATTTGCTTGTGCTTCAACGGAACAATCATCGTCGCCGTCACACCAGACTTTTTATTATTTTTCAACATTAGCTTGCCATTATGCCTTTCGATTATGCCCAGACTGACCGATAAACCCAGCCCGCTGCCCTCTCCTTCAGGTTTAGTGGTGTAAAATGGATCAAAAATTAGATCAAGACTATCCTGTCCAATGCCCTTACCGCTATCTACAACACTGATAATAACATCTTCTTTACTATAACGGATATTCACCGTAACGTCAGCGTCACGTTCGCTGGCCTGTACTGCATTAATAAGCAAATTAATCAGTGCTTGCTGAAGCTGCCCTCGGTCTGCTTCTATAATCGCATCAACCTCACACTTATAGATCAGGTTAACTCCCGCTGTTCTTGCTGTTTGCATTATCAGGTTCACCGTGTCCGTTAACCATTTTTTAATTTCAAAAGAATCATACTGTGGTGGAACCTGACGAGCAAAATTCAATATCCCCCGGATAATCTCGCTGGCACGCAGCGCTTCTTCTTTCAGGGATTTCAGATCCTCTTTTGTCGAATCGCTCAACTCGCTTGATTGACGTTCTAGCAGCTTTGCATACGATAAAATATTATTTAATGGGTTATTGATTTCATGCCCTATGCCC